>JBAXNY010000105.1:0-3641 GCA_037133535.1 Actinomycetes bacterium | reverse complement strand
CCTTCGCACGGTATATCGCCCCAAGCACCGAAATCGCAATGATTCTGCTGGCCATCTATGGTCTTTATGACTTTGAGACCTCCGATCTACGAAAAAAGAAAATGGTTATCGCTGGTATCGGATCTCTCCTGATTCTTGTTCTATGTCATCTTCAAGCTCATTCTCTTAATCAAGGCGTTGAGCTTGGGAACAAGGCACGAATTGTATTTATTGGGCTACAAGCAATTCCATTCATCGCAGTAGGTCTACTCATACTTATTGCATTATTTGCTAATAGGAAATACGCATCCAAACTTCTCATTCTGGTAATTGTTGGAGAATCAATCCTGTATTTTTTTGTTCCAACCGCCGAAGCTCCAAAGCAGATAACAGTTGACACTGCAGCGATTAGTTATCTACAGGACCACGTGGGCAGCTATCGCTACCTCGACTTTGGAGTATTGGCGCCTAACTGGGGAACGCAGTATGGAATAAATGAACTCAGCTCAATTGACTTACCATTTCCAGAGTTATTTTCTAAGTACATTCAAGCAAATCTCTTCCAGGGGATGACTCCACAAAATCAATTCACCGTTCATACCGGAATTGAGGGAATGATGTTGGTCCAACAGCAGTTAGTTAAAAACTTCACTTCATATCAAAACTCTTCTGTTAAGTATCTACTTATGCTCAAAGAAGTTCCTTTGCTGGGTGAGCTCACAAAACTTGGAGTTGTAAAAGTATTCTCTGACTACAAGGTCTCTATTTACGAGATGCCTAACCCCAGACCATTCTTTAGTACAACAACTAATTGCGCAGTCACTCAAAACTCAGTGTCCTCTGCGACGCTTATCTGTCCGAGCGCCTCTCAATTAATCAGGACTGAACTCTTTATGAAGGGCTGGAGCGCAAAAGTAAATGGACAGCCAGCAGTAATTACAAAAACATGGAATGTCGCACAAACGGTTGCAGTTCCAGCTGGAACATCAACCGTCACCTTCAGCTTCATGCCCCCACACGAACGATACGCATTGCTCGCAGGATTTACAGCATTCCTCTACCTCTGTGCATCATGGATCCATTCGAGGCGAAGAGCAAATAACCACTCGAAAGCATTACAGGAGAGCAAGTGAGGGCTAAGTGGGTAGCAAAGCTACTTCTTGGATTATCTCTCTCAATGTCTATTGCCCTCGTTGAGCCAGCAGGCGCAACGACAACAAACCTCGTGAGACCTTCACTAGGGACACCATTAAACACTCAGATGCATGCGGTATGGGACGCAGTCGCATCGGGTTCTTTTAATCAGGCTGCAAAATACTTCTTCCCAGGTGCGGCATACGTTCAGATGAAGCAAGGCGTGCTTCCAAATCCATCTGGTGACTTTGCAACGAGGCTTCTTGCATTCTTCAAACTCGATGTAACTGCTTATCATCAGTTACTAATTCAAGGCGGGCCAAGCAAATTCATTGGAATACGTGTTAACCCACTGCAAGTTTCAAGAATTCAGCCGGGGGTGTGCGAGAACAAAATTGGCTACTGGCACCTCGGACCAGTACGAGTTGTTTATGAGCAAGCTGGAGTTACTAAATCATTCGCGATTGCTTCACTTATTTCTTGGAATGGTGAATGGAAAATCATTCACCTTGGGCCAAACCCACGACCACACAATGTAGGAACAGTTGACTCACCTCAAAAAGGAGCGGGCACTCCCGGACCTGGCGGAGGCTGCTAGTTAAGCAACTTTGAAGAAATAGTTCCATTCGGTTGAATTACTACGGCGTTGGTTCCAAAATCTTGATTCGATAGAAGATTCACAAATGTTGCAGCTTGATGCGACGGATCAATTCTCGGTACACCTGTGCTGTCTAGGAGCACCGAATGAAATGTTCCAGATACAAAAGAACCCGACGTAGTTAGCGTGACTTTTAAAATTGCACTGAGCGCAAGGTTGCCACTCGTTGCAAAGTTATGGAAGTTCGCGAAATCACCAAGACTGTAATTAATTAAGTGCCCTCGGTACACTTCCATACCCCGCAGAACATGCGGACCACTTGCTATCACAAGATCAGCACCGGCATCAATTGCAGCGTGAGCGAACGCATACGGATTGCCGCGATTTTCACCAAAGAAAACTTCTGTAGCTTTTGTAACATGATTCGCAGCACTCCCCTCTGCACCAGCATGCATATAAACCACCACGATGTTCGCTTGTCGCTTCGCTTTAGCAATTAATTGCGATGCCGCCGAAAAGCTAAGGAGGTTATTCGTGTTGTAATAAGGGGCGAAGTCAACAAACGCAACCCGAGCAGACCCTTGCTTAACTATGGCGATCTGTCCTGGGAGCCCAGCTTGAGCAATGCCAGCACTTGTAAGTGCGTTAGTGGTGTCACTGCGCCCCTGCGAACCAAAGTCATTGCTGTGATTATTTGCGCTATTTAGAACATTGAAACCTACTGTTGCGAAAGCATTCGCGAACGAAGGTGGGTTGCGAAATGCGTAGCAGTTCGTGGAACTTGAGCCACATTTCGACATTGTTGCAGAGGTCAACGTGCCTTCTAGATTTCCAAATGTAATTGGTGCCTTAAGTACAGTTGCCACATTAGAAAAAATTGAAACTGGATTTCCTGGAAGCTGCGGAGTTGAGCCAAGTTCCATGTCACCAACTGCCGAAATTGTCACAGATGTCTGTGGTGGCTGTGTTGTGCTTGTTGTAGTGGTAGTTGTCGTAACAGTTTTACTACTAATCAAATAAGTGCCAGTTGCAATAGCGGCGAGCAGGATTGCAATTGAGAGAATCGTAACTATGAGTTTCTTACTTTTCAGTTTTTTATGGCGTGCTTTCACCAAGGCAGTGGCTCGCCTGGAGATTTAGTAGCGAATACCGCAAAGAAGGCTTTAGTACTTGGGTATAAAAATCGTCGAGCAATTTGATTTGGGTTCGGAACAAAGAGTGCAGGACCGGCAGCCCCTTTATTCGCATACGTAACAAAAATTGGCCAAGCAGGATTTATGTCAAGTTGCATTGCACGAACAGCATGGATCTTCGTCAAAATAATTGACAAGCTATGTGCAGTTTGTTCTGGCGCTGCAACATACATAAGATTCCCGCCAGCATCAATGGCTAGTGCAGTTCTCCATACAGCTGGTACCCCATGAAGTGTCAGTCCCCAGAGCGAATTATTTAGTGTTGTGGGGGTTGGCACAGAATCATTAATCATCAATGAAAGATTTTGTCGAGCCATAAGCACTGAACTATCTGGACGTGCAGCACCCGTCCAAGAAACAATGTTGACTGTCCCATCCTTGTATTGGACCAGTGTCGCAATGCCTCTGCGCATTGGGAAGTAAAGAATGTTATGGGTGTAAAAACCTGCGGCGGCATCTGACTCATAAAAACCGGAATTAAAAGTAGCCAGTAGACGAGATCGTGAGTTCAGCGGAACCATTTCTGGTCCACGTGGTTTTGCCGATGGCCCAGGTCCTTTGTATCCAGGAAATAGCGCTACGCCTGTGGTGGCAGTATTTATCCACGCAACATAGGCATGTACTGCGGGTTGAGCAGTAAATGGTGTGAACACCGTTGTCATTATTGAAGGAGTGACGCCAGTCCAAGGCTCCGCATTTTTCCAGGTGCTACACGTCGTTGCTACGCACACTTCAGG
>JBAXNY010000104.1:0-3715 GCA_037133535.1 Actinomycetes bacterium | reverse complement strand
GTATTTCTACAACCCAATAATTACCCATCTAGCAAAGCCGGTTTGTGACCTGGCGGCAGCCCAAGCAAATGGTGATACGCACTGTGGCTCTCTCTACATCAATGGAGTCTTAGGCCCTCTCAATTTACAAATCAAAGTGGCGCTTTTAGCGGGTGTAATTGTTTCTGCGCCATTCTGGCTCTATCAACTCTGGGCTTTCATAGCACCGGGTTTGCATCGTAAAGAAAAACGTAATTCAATTTTTTTCATCATGAGCGCGACTCCATTTTTTGCACTCGGTGCGACTTTAGGGTACTTAGTTTTACCAGTGGCCATTAAAGTTCTCTTTGGATTTACTCCAAACTCACTTTCAAATTTGGTAAAGTTCGACGATTATCTCGATTTTGTTATGAGAATTATTCTGCTCTTTGGTTTAGCTTTCGAACTACCTGTATTCCTAGTTACTTTTAATCTTATTGGCTTTCTGCGAGGTCAAACTATTCTGAAACCATGGAGAATCTGGATTTTTTCCATCGTTGTATTTACTGCAGCCTTTACTCCAACAGGGGACCCTTTCACGATGTTGCTACTAGCACTTCCACTATGTCTTCTCTATTTATTGGCTGGTGGGATTGCGTTATTAGTCGATAAACGGCGGGATAAGAAGTCCATAAAGAAACTTGACTCCGTTTCACCTATCGAGAGTGTAGAAGAAATCTAACAAATGTGGCTTATAGCAATAAATCCGACATCTGGACAGGGTCGTGGAGCTACGATGGGTACGAAAGTTGCAGGATACTGCGCAAGTAAAGGAATAGATTATGAGATTGTCACCGGTGTTAGCGCGCAATCACTTTCCGCTTCACTCAAAGAAAAGATTTCTAGAAATCGCGATTTTATTGATGGAATCATTGCTGTTGGGGGAGATGGTTTAGCTCACCTGATTCTGCAATCGGGCGTTCCAGCGAATATCCCGATTGCATTTATTCCTGGCGGTACCGGAAATGATCTTGTGCGAACTCTTGGTTGGTCACTCGATGAAATTACGGCCTATCTTCAACGAGTATTTGAAACTAAGCCCGTAAATATTGACTTAGGGTTAGTCGATGGTGAGTGGTTTGCAGTAGTTCTCTCCTCTGGTTTCGATGCAGTTGTAAATGAGCGTGCAAATGTTTTGAAATGGCCCAAGGGACCTATGCGTTACAACGCAGCAATGGCACTCGAGTTACCTAAGTTCAAAGCCATTCACTATGAGATTGAATTAGACGATCAAGTTATTTCTACCCAGGCAATGCTCATAGCAATTGGTAATGGCTCTTCATACGGCGGCGGAATGAGAGTCTGTCCCGATGCAAATATCCAAGATGGATTATTTGATGTGATGATTCTTAGGCCAGTATCTATACCTGAATTTATTCGTGTCTTTCCGAAGGTCTACAGCGGCAAACATATCCATCATCCAGAAGTCACGGTTTATAAAAGTAGAAGAGTTCGCATTGAAGCCGATACTGTTGCTTACGCAGATGGTGAGCGAATAGGTCAACTACCTATTTCGGCTGAATGCGTAATGGGGGCTCTATCTACATGGATTCCATAGCCTCTCCAGCAGAAAAATTCGCAGCAGCGAGTGCGCGCAAGAAGTACCAGATCACTGCTGAATTTATCGAAACTTTTGATTTCCCCTTTGATCCCTTTCAAATTGCGGCATGCAATGCTGTCGAGGATGGCAAGGGAGTTCTAGTTGCAGCACCTACAGGAGCAGGTAAAACGGTCGTAGGAGAATTTGCCGCCTACATTGCGCTGCGTCGCTCCATGAAGTGTTTTTATACAACTCCTATCAAAGCTCTTTCAAATCAGAAATATCAAGAGTTTGTAGCCCGTTTTGGCGAGGATCGCGTTGGTCTTCTTACGGGAGATACGAGTATCAATAGTGAAGCAGATATTCTCGTAATGACCACTGAAGTTCTTCGTAACATGCTCTACGCAAATTCTTCGACACTGAAGAATTTGGGCTGTGTTGTCATGGATGAGGTTCACTATTTGGCAGACAAATTTCGCGGCGCTGTTTGGGAAGAAGTTTTGATTCACTTGATGGAGAGCGTGCAAGTGATTTCACTTTCGGCAACAGTCTCAAATGCTGAAGAGTTCGGTGAATGGTTGGGAGAGATTCGCGGAAGTACCGAAGTGATCGTCAGTGAAATTCGACCTATTCCTCTTTACCAACATGTGCTTATAGGTAATCGCCTTGTCGATCTTTTTTCACAACCCGGGCAAATTAGTCCTGAGATTTTGAAGTTAGAACGTGAGGCCATGCGAAAGGTACGAGTACCTCGTCATCGCCGCGAACGATTTAGCGAAGAAGGCGGCCGCCTCACTCGGGCAGATATTATTGAAAAACTCAATCGTGAGAATCTCCTTCCTGCCATTACATTCATCTTCTCTCGAATCGGGTGTGATGCAGCAGTAAAGCAATGCCTGCAGGCAGGTCTCCGACTTACCAGTACCGAGGAACGAGCGATCATCAGAGAGACGGCACTTCGATATACACAGAATCTCGCTGACGAAGATTTAGTTGTTCTTGGTTTTGATGATTGGCTCACTGCGCTTGAGCGCGGAATTGCGGCGCACCACGCGGGTCTTCTTCCTAGTTTCAAAGGCGCAGTAGAAGAATTATTCCAAAAAGGTTTAGTCAAAGCAGTATTTGCAACAGAGACGCTTGCACTCGGCATTAATATGCCAGCACGTACCGTTGTGCTCGAAAAACTTGTGAAATATAACGGTGAGGCACATGTTCCGATTACGCCAGGGGAGTACACACAACTCACTGGTCGTGCAGGTCGTCGTGGAATCGATATCGAAGGTAACGCCGTTATTCAATGGTCACCAACAGTTGATTCAGCGACCGCTGCTGGACTCGCATCTACTCGTACTTATCCTCTGCGTTCCTCCTTTGCGCCAACATATAACATGGCGATAAATCTCATCTCTCGCTTTGGTCGCGAACGCGCACGAGGTTCCTTGGAATCGTCATTTGCTCAATTCCAGGCAGATAGAGCAGTTGTGGGTCTGACTCGACAAATCAAAAAGAACAACGTTGCAATGGACGATCTCATGAAAGATGCAACCTGCCATCTCGGCGATTTCAACGATTATGCACGATTGCGACGCGAGATTCGTGAGATTGAAATTCTTCTCTCTAAGCGCGATGGTAAGAAAACTTTTGATAATAGGCAGAGAGCTCATCTCGAAAGCGAGATGCAAGGACTAAAAAAAGGGATGCGCGAACACAGTTGCCATGGCTGCAGTGATCGTGAGACTCATGCGCGTCTTGCTGAGAGAGCAGATAGATTGCGACGCGAAAATGATGGTCTGACCAAACGTGTTGAAAATAGAACACATGTTATTGCTAAGACATTCGATCAAATTTGCGATGTTCTAACCCATCTCAAATATATTGACGGGGAGAAGAGCTCTCCTCAAGGCAAAATTCTTGCCAAAATTTATGCCGAATCCGATCTCTTATTGACGGAGACAATCCGACTTGGCCTACTCGATAATCTGAGTGCACCAGAACTCCTATCTGTTGCATCATCAATGATCTTCCAATCTCGCTCCCAAGAGAATCTCGCTCCCAAAATTCCCCATATCAATGTCGCAAATGCACTCTCTGAGATAGCTTCGCTTTGGGCACAATTAGAGAAGTTAGAAAATGATTTCGGTGTAAAAACTCAGAAGG
>JBAXNY010000103.1:0-3738 GCA_037133535.1 Actinomycetes bacterium | reverse complement strand
TTCATCAAGGCTTTCACTGCGGTTATGGAGGAACTCTCACATGGCTAAATCAAAAGCAGCCCTTGCCAGCGCAGCAGCGCGGCGCGCAAAAGCAATTGCCCTTATCGAAAGTGGCAAAGTTCATTCACAATCGGATTTAGTCGAACTACTTAATCACTCCGGATTCGAAGTCACGCAAGCAACTGCAAGTCGGGATTTAGAAGAGATCGGTGCAGTTAAGTCTCGTAATAAAAAGGGAGAAATCACCTATGTGCTCTCTGCTGCGGAAAGCGCAGTTGTTGGCAGCATTCCTTCGCAGTTGATTCTCTCGGTTGAGGCCAGTGGCAATCTCTGCGTCGTTCGGACCCCGCCCGGTGGGGCACAGTTACTAGCTAGCGCTCTTGATCGAGCTGCCCGGAATAATCAGTTGAATTCACTAATTGGAACGATCGCAGGCGACGACACAGTGCTTGCAATATCTCGCAAATCCAATGGTGGCGCGCAATTGTCGAGAGAATTACTCACCTTAGGGAAGCGGTGATCTGATGAGTGGAAAATTATGGGGCGGTCGCTTCTCGCAATCACCGAGCGACACTGTCTTTGCGCTCTCACGGTCAGTGCAATTTGATTGGTGCTTAGCACCTTACGATCTGCGCTCCTCACTGGCTCATTTGGCAGTCCTTGAAAAATCGGGATTGCTCGATGCAGATAGCAGCAAGAAGATTCGCAAAGCACTTAAGGAATTGATTTCAGAAGTAGGCGAAGGCAAATTTTTGCCAGCAGCATCTGATGAAGATGTGCATAGCGCGCTAGAGCGGGGCCTAACCGAGAAACTTGGCGCAGTTGGTGGCGCCCTTCGTGCTGGTCGTTCACGTAACGATCAAGTTGCAACCGATCTTCGACTTTATGCCATCGATCAGATGTTAAATATCGCCCAGCTTCTTGTCGATCTTCAGGATGCACTGGCAAAGAAAGCTCAAGAATATTTCGATGCGCCAGCACCTGGATTTACTCACCTGCAGCATGCCCAGCCAGTAACGCTGGGGCATGAACTCGCAAAGCATTGCCATGGACTGGGTAGAGATGTGGATCGGATCGCCGATTGGCTCGACCGCACAAGTGTTTCACCACTGGGGTCTGGCGCCTTATCAGGGTCATCGCTGCCACTCATGCCAGAAGAGAGCGCAGCAGATTTAGGCTTTGCAAGCAGTGCTCGCAATAGCATCGATGCGGTGAGTGATCGCGACTTTGTTGCTGAAGCACTCTTTATCTTTGCAATGGTCGGTGTGCACATTTCGCGCATTGGCGAAGAGTGGTGTCTATGGGCATCTACCGAATTTGCCTGGGCCAAGGTCAGCGATGCTTACTCCACTGGTTCATCAATCATGCCGCAGAAGCGCAATCCCGATGTCGCCGAATTAGCCCGGGGTAAATCTGGTCGTTTAGTGGGAAATCTAACTGGCGTACTAACAATGCTGAAGGGTCTGCCTTTTGCTTATAACCGTGATCTACAAGAGGATAAAGAACCACTCTTTGATTCGGTTGATACTTTGCAGTTAGTTCTTCCTGCCCTCACTGGCATGGTTGAAACAACAACATTTGATCGCAAAAAAATGGCAGAACTTGCACCACTTGGATTCTCACTTGCTACAGAGATTGCAGATTTTCTCGTGCGCGCAAAAGTTCCATTTGCACAGGCACATGAGGCGGCAGGTAAATGTGTCGCACTCTGCGAAACAAGCAATCGTGAATTGCATGAATTAACCGATGGCGAATTAAGCCAAATAAATTCATCCTTGACAGGTGAAGTGCGAAAGTTCCTCACCGTCGAAGGCGCCCTTTCCTCGCGGACAACTCTAGGTGGCACATCACCGGCATCGGTGTCTGCGCAGATCGAACATCTCTTGGGCCAATCGGAGGAGAGTCGCCGTTGGATTTCCGACGAGCGGGCAGCCTTTTCGGCAATGATGAGCGCATGAATCTGATTGAGGACCTGCGCTGGCGCGGATTGATCGCACAGTCAACTGATGAAGCAGCTCTGCTGAGCGCCTTAAATAAACCCACCACGCTCTACATTGGATTCGATCCAACAGCACCGAGTTTGCACGTGGGAAATCTCGTTGTGCTTTTAGCGCTGCGCCGATTTCAATTAGCGGGCCATAATCCGATTGCTTTAGTCGGAGGAGCTACCGGCCTAGTTGGAGATCCCAGTGGCCGCAATGAGGAGCGCACTCTCAATGAGAGCGAAGTAGTAGGGCAGTGGGTCGAGCGAATTCGCCTCCAACTCTCAAAATTCCTTGATTTTGACGCTGCCAAAAACCCGGCTCGACTAGTAAATAACCTTGATTGGACTGCGCCGTTATCTGCGATCGAATTCTTGCGTGACATCGGCAAGCACTTCAGTGTCAATCAAATGTTATCTAAAGATTCGGTTGCATCACGCCTTGAAGCCGGAGGAATTTCTTATACTGAATTTTCCTATCAAGTATTGCAGTCGCTTGATTTCCTCGAACTCTATCGCCGCTTCAATTGCACACTGCAATTGGGAGGAAGTGATCAATGGGGAAACATTGTTGCCGGCTTAGATTTAATTCGCCGCGTTGAAAGTGGCAGCGGTCATGCGTTAACAATTCCACTTCTTGCAAAATCAGATGGAACAAAATTTGGAAAGAGTGCTGGCGGAAGTATCTGGCTAGACCCTGAAATGACTTCGCCATATTCTTTCTATCAATTCTGGCTCAACACTGAAGATAAAGATGTTATTAATTTCCTCAAAGTATTCTCGTTCAAAACACATGAAGAGATCGATGCACTTGAGCAATCTTTTAATGCAGACCCTGGAAAACGTGAGGCACAGCGAGCACTTGCACGTGAGTTAACAACTCTGGTTCATAGTGCGCAAGATTGCGAACGAGTGGAAGCAGCTGCTAAAGCTTTATTTGGACAAGGTGAGATTCGTGATCTCGATCTTGCAACGTTAAAGGGTGCACTTTCGGAATTACCTCGAACTGAAATTGCGAAAGGCGCAGTGATGCCTTCCTGGATCGAACTTATCTGCGCCACTGGCGTCGTTGATTCGAAATCGGCTGCCCGCCGCCTCATAAAAGAGGGTGGGGCCTACCTCAATAACGAGAAAGTGCTCTCAGAGGACTATTCCCCGAGTGAAAAGGAGCTCCTCCAGGGTCGATTCCTGGTCCTCCGCAAGGGCAAGCGGGAGTTGGCCGCGGTCGAGGTAATCGGCTAAAAGGGTCAAAAACCTTGATTTATAAGGGTTTTTACCGTTATTTCACGATCTCGGAATAGCTGGAGAATGGGCTAAAACCCCGATTTGCATGCGGAGGCGCCAAGGTCTTATAGTTGCGCTCTTGCTATGAACCGGACGTTTCTCGGCCGGATAGCAGGTACTCACTCCAGAGTCTTAGAAGTGGCTAATTGCGGGATTTGACCCCTGCTTTGAGCCTGACTAAGTTTGGAGATCCGCCCTTTGAAAAGCGAGAGATCGCTCGACAGTGCGCGGCCGTACCTTGAGAACTCAACAGCGTGCCATAAGTCAATGCCAATGGGGCATGATTTTTTCATGTCCCTAATTAATACCTCAATGAGGTATGGCAAAAAAGTATTGAAAAATACTTGGAAAGTCATACCCGTTGATTTCCTTTGGTAAAGACAAAAAATAACGACAGTTGTTTATGTCTGTATGCCAGCAAACTTTCTATGGAGAGTTTGATCCTGGCTCAGGACGAACGCTGGCGGCGTGCT
>JBAXNY010000102.1:0-3810 GCA_037133535.1 Actinomycetes bacterium | reverse complement strand
TGATCTTTGCTTACTAGCGTTGGCGAATTGCCCGCGCTCCAGTAGGAGAGTGTGCGGGCAACGCCAGGTTCTGCTGCGAGGGCGCTCTCTAGCGCTTGGGCAGATGCAACAACAGAGGGATCTGAGACTTGAGTGGTTGATTTAATAACGAGAATGACAGAGGGATCTTTAACATGAAAGGTATTAGTTAAGTACTTACCGGCTTTAGCGGAGTCACTATTTGGATCGGAGTATCCACCGCCTTGCAGGCGTGAAATAGAGGCGCCACCCAGCGCGCCAACAACGACTATTGAGAGGAGAAATAGAACAAGGACTCTCTTGCGGCGACGAAGAATTGCGTGCGCTAGCTTTTCAAACATTGATAGTTATCCCTAGTCCGTCAAGTAAATGAGTTTTACCCATGCCACGCTCTCCGTGAAATTGACTGAGCCATACGGTAGTGGCACAATGTTAACAATGTCAACTTTAAAGAAGTCCGCGTCTGAGTTTCACCACGGCGACCTACAGGCCGCACTTGTGATGGCTGGGCTTCGCCATGTAGAAAAACATGGACTCAACTCTCTGGGATTGCGGCAGTTAGCCCTAGTTACAGGAGTGAGTCCCGCGGCTGTTTATCGCCACTTTGTTGATCTGGAACATTTAAAAGCTTCGGTTGCCAAGGCAAGTCGAGAAGTCTTGGGAACTATGATGCTAGAAGCAATTGAGTCGGCATCTAGAGCCAAGGGTGCTAAGGCCGCTAACGAGCGATTTCGTGCCATGGGTAGTGCCTATATTGATTTTGGCCTTAAGAAACCCAACTTATTTGAGATCGCATTTATCTGTTTCGATGCTCCGGAACTAGAAGAAGATTCACCAAATCCGTGGCAGCTGTTAATGAGCTCACTCACCGAGCTAAATGAACTTGGTTGCATTTCAAATAAGAACTTCAAAACCGCACCGATGATTGCGTGGAGTATGGTGCATGGATTTGCCGCTCTTGCAGCACAGGGAGTAACCGGTTCGGCTCAAGAAACTCAGGCCTCTAAGAATGACATTCTCGCTGCAGTAAGAAAAGCCCTAGACATCAAAGTTATTTAGTTAGTGCTACCCCTCGCAAAATCGCTATAACGCTCGATTTCTCCGGCGTACTCTTCAAAATGTAAGCAGTCGGAAGTTCGGCGAATGGAGAGATTATGTCGGGTTGGATTTCACACTTTATGAATTTACCTGCAAGATATTTGCACTGGGGCTGGGTCCAAATATCTGTTACTAACTTGATTGTTATAGCTTTGATGTTGCTCCTCTTCGCTCTCGCAGTGCTCGTTCCATTTCCTAGCGAGAAAAATAGTGACAAAAAATGAGCGAAATGTGGACGGCGAGAGCGCGCAAGGCGTGGCAGAAGAATCTGCCGATTGAAAAGCTTTTGCCCGATGACCAACCAGCTTATGTTGCATCGTGGATCTATGTCTTTGGTGTGCTGACGCTATCTGCACTAGCAGTAATCATCGGCTCAGGAATTGTTCTCGCATTTGAGGGCCCTGCCTGGTACCACACATCAAGTACTGGAAAATTTCTCAATAGCATCCATTTTTGGAGTGTTCAGCTCTTCTTCGTATTCATGGTTATTCATCTCTGGGGAAAGTTCTGGATGGCTGCTTGGCGTGGCCGCCGAATGATGACTTGGATTACTGGAGCCATCGCATTTGTGACTTCAATTGCGACAGCATTTACTGGGTATCTCGTGCAAACTAACTTTGATTCACAGTGGATCACATTTGAAGCAAAAGATGGATTCAACTCAGTGGGCGTTGGCGCTTGGTTTACGGTTACTAATCTCGGACAAATGCTTCTTCTTCATGTGGCTTTCTTGCCAATGATCTTAGGTGTTCTCACCATTATTCACGTTTTGATGGTGCGCAAACGTGGCGTTGTTCCGCCAATTGATGCACCGGCAGATTCTGAAGGAGTAAAGCTATGAGGATGTCAGCGGCGAAGATGCAATTTGATGCACAACCTTGGCGTGGAAAGACTAAGCGCTATGACATCATCAAAGAGGGAGTAATTGCACTTGTTATCGTGACAATTTTGGTACTTGGTTGCTCGCTACTCTTCGGTTCACCTGATGAAAAATCTCTCACTTTCAAAGGCTGGGCGGCAAGTAACTCAGAGAATTTCTATGCCACTGCAGTTCAGGAATTAGCAGGCACTAGTGGAACTGCTACTTACGGCCCTCCTTACAACAATGCAAGTGATGGCTTAAACATTGGGCCACTGTGGCTCCAAAAGTGGGCAGGTGTTACACGTCCAATTGATACGGTCAATGACTTTGTTATTACTCCGCTATCAACTCAAGTTCTTTCACCACCAATTGTGGCTGCACTTCAAACTTGGAATAGTGCACCAGATAGCGTAAAGAGTGCATGGGCAACTAATTACGATAATGCGATTACGAAAGCTGAAGGAAAGATTGCAGCTGTATCAGCCGGGGATTACGGCCCTGTTCCAGTATTAGCGCAGAGCCTGACTGAGATGGCGAGATCTGGCGCACTCGATGCAGCGCTCTTGTCGCAAGGTGGATTCTTTCAAACCGATAACACAAAACAGATTCTCTTCTTTGGTGATGGTTCTTACTTGGATGATGCAGGAACTGCTGCAAATCTCCAAGGTGGAACTTGGGGGATGATGAATGAAACAGGGCGCTACCCAGGACAAGCATGGCTCTGGCTCTATTCGTTCTGGTATCAGATTCCACCATTTAATAATGAAGAGTCAAAGCCAATTGGCGCAAATGCTGATGCCTACATTATGGCGATTATGGGGTTGCTCTCATTTGGATTAATTCTGATGCCATTGATTCCTGGCATTCGATCACTCCCAATGCGGATTCCTATCCATCGCCAGATTTGGCGTGACTACTATCGCAGCGAGGCAATACCGAGGCGAAAGTAATGCGTGGTCATTAAGATCAGGTATGCGTAAATTCCTGGTAGTAGCACTGGTGGCAGGAACTCTCTTCCCAGCGCACGTCTTTGCTGCCGATGCACCAACAGCGATTCCAGCTAATGGCTCACGTATTGAGGCCACGAATTTCTACCAAGTTCGGATGGAGACATTCACTGTTCCTACGGCAACTTCGCTGATCTCTGCAGTTTCGGGAAATAAGATCTTTATTGGCGATCGACCAAGTCGAACTATCTGGTTGGCAAGTCTCGGCAAGAGTGCAATCACGCTAGAGCGCACAATCGCAGTGCCAGACCCACTCAATAAGTATCACAAGAGCAATTCCATTATTGACATGCTTGCGACTAAGACCGATCTATTTGTGATTGCAGTCGATGGCGTTGATTCATCCTCTACTGCTTGCGGCGGCGCCAAGATCTATGACTTCTCTATTGCGAATTTAGATGCGAAGCCCAAGCTCCTCTTCACTTCATCACCTTGTGTGCATGGCGAGATTTTCTGGGATGCTCGCTTAGCTATCAATGGCGACACGCTTTACGTTGCTGGTGGAAATGCACTAGCTAAAAATGATGATGGAACCTTTCCAGGACCTGACTCCCAAGATTTTATTGAGGGAGATAAATTCCCAGTGACAAATTATTTTGGGGCGGTCTCTGCGATTAATATCAAAACAAAGAAGTCCACACTTATTGCAACTGGGCTGCGCCATTTAGGCGGCATGTATTACGACGCAACCCGCAAAGTTCTCTGGGAGAGCGAGAATGGTCCACGAGGTGGCGATGAATTAAATATCATCGTGAAAGGTAAGAATTATGGCTGGCCACAAGTAACGCTGGGCCGTCCGTACGAATTTCTCGAAAGTCCTAAGGG
>JBAXNY010000101.1:0-3943 GCA_037133535.1 Actinomycetes bacterium | reverse complement strand
GATGGTCGCTTCATTCCAGGATTTGAAGATGAACTTAACGAGACGATCCGTGAATTGATCGGCCCAGACATTGCAATCGAGACAATCACGCGCGACATCGCGCTGGACAATCCCTTTGAAGGCCCGCTTGTAACGGCCATGTGCAAAGCACTTACTAATGAAGATCCGGAGGCAATTGCTGTCCCGTACTTAATGAGTGGCGGCACTGACAATAAGGCGCTCTCGCAATTAGGAATTATTGGTTACGGCTTCTCGCCACTGCGCCTGCCAGCAGATCTTGATTTCATGGCGCTCTTTCATGGTGTTGATGAGCGAGTGCCGCTAAGCGGTTTAGAGTTTGGCGTTAAAGTTTTACAGGATTTTCTCGAGAACGCTTAATTCTGTCGCTGATAAATGATCCGGCGCTTCACGCGGATTGCACGGCGACCATCGGGAAAGATTCGGGTGCGATCTAAAACCCAGTGCCCTTGTTCGGCCATTTCGGTAAGTAGTTGAGTTACGGCAGATCTATTTAACTGTCGGGAAAAATTGAGAGTCTGAAACTCGTAATTACCGTTCTGAAACATCGGCCAGAGCCCTCCTGACTACCTCTGGTAATTGCACTTCTTCACTTCGTAGAGCTCCGCGCAATTGGGCACCAGTTCTTGCCCCAATGATTGCACTGGTGATACCTGGGGTATCTCGAACCCAAGCCAGAGCAACTTCTAGCGGGGCATAACCCAAACCTTCTGCAGCAACAGCTACGGCATCAACAATTCTGCGCGACTGTGGATCCATGTACCCCTCAACGAATGCTGAAAGGTGAGGACTTGCACCGCGCGAATCACTCGGGGTTCCATTGCGATATTTGCCAGTGAGTACGCCGCGACCGAGCGGTGACCATGCGAGAACGCCGGTATCTAACGCAATCGCACAGGGCAATACTTCTCTCTCAATTTCTCGATTCAACAAGGAATATTCATTCTGCAAGGTTGCAATAGGTGCGCGACCCGGAGTCAGTCCTTGGCCAGTAATTACTCGAGAACTTTGCCAACCGGAGTAATTGCAGACACCGACATAACGAGCCCGGCCAGTTGTGTACGCCCAATCCAAAGCAGAGAGAGTGTCATCAAGTGGTGTTGTTGCATCCCATGTATGCACCTGCCAGAGATCGACAAATTCTGTTCCAAGTCGACTCAGCGAACGATCTAATTCAGCCATGAGTGATTGACGAGTTGTGCTTACCGACCGCTCTCCATTTTGAATAGAGACGCCAGCTTTCGTTGCAATCACGACCTCTTCACGTTTGAAGAGTGCACCAATCAGGCCACCAATTAAACGTTCGCTATCACCATCGCCATACAGTGCGGCGGTATCAAGAAAATTTCCACCAGCATCCAAGTAGGCGCGACATTGATCTGCCGCTTCATGTTCATCGGTATCGCGACCCCATGTCATTGTTCCCAGACCAAGTCGGGAGAGGGAGAGTCCGCTCTTGCCGGCTCTGCGCTTCTCCATGGCGTGACCCTAGCAAGTGCGATCGGTCGACGATTAGAAATCAGAGGGGATAGCCTTAGGTGTCTAATTGTTGAGCTGTCGTGAAATGAGGAATCTCGTGGGTCTATTGATTCTGGTTCGCCATGCACACTCCACTGCTAATGCGGCAGGAATCTTAAGTGGCCAACGCAAAGGTGTTTCATTAACTGCAACTGGCAAAGAACAGGCGATCTCATTGGCCGAGCGGATCGGCAAAGCCGACATCAATCAAATCCTCATAAGTCCATTAGAACGATGCCGTGAGACCTTAGAGCCGTGGCTAGAGAAGTACGGCAATTCCCGAATGAAGGTCGAGATCGAACCGCGTTTAATCGAAGTTGATTACGGCAGCTGGAGCGGAAAGAAATTACGTTCACTGACCACGCAAAAGCTCTGGAGTTCAGTACAGCGCACTCCGTCTCGAGTGACATTCCCTGGCGGTGAAAGTTTGTTGGCGATGCAGGAGCGTTCTATGGCGGCCATTCATGATGCATTTGGCGCACGTTCGAGTAAGGGCCATGTGATGGTTGTTTCTCACGGTGACGTTATTAAATCGATCGTTGCCTCTTCCCTTGGCATGCACCTCGATGAATTTCAGAGAATTGTGATTGATCCGGCATCTGTAACAATTATAGATTTTGAATCACCACGACCTCGCGCGTTAGTCATTAACAATGCATCGGGGAGTGTCTCAGCGCTATTAGGCGATCGAGCCAAGAAGCGCATCCTCCTCGGTGGCGGCAGTGGTCCTCTCGCAAAGAAGAAAAGTAAGTAATGGCACGAATTGTTTATGAATTCGATCCAGTCGAACGCTTTATTGCGGGCACTGTTGGACAACCCGGAGAACGGACTTTCTTTCTACAAGCCAGCTCTGGATCAAAGTTAGTCTCTGTTGCGCTAGAGAAGATGCAAGTTGGAGCTATTACAGATCGAGTGATTGAAATTTTGCAGCAAGTTGCACGCAATGATTACGCATTAGCAAAGCATCGCACTGCAGATGACATTGCTCCCTTATCTCAGCCAATTCTTGAAGAATTTAGAGTTGGTGTGATTGGAATCGTTTGGGAGAGCAAAAAGGAGCGCTTGCTCCTCGAACTCCAGGCAATGGGGGATAACGAGAACGAATTTGATGATCTGGTTCTAGAGGATGCTGATAGCGCCCCTGACATCATGCGCGTTCTACTTACGACCAAACAAGCAATTGAATTTGTACTGAGATCAAGGAGTGTGATCTCAGCCGGCAGAGCGCCTTGCCCATTCTGTGGTGCGCCACTAGATCCGCAAGGACATCTCTGTCCACGCGCAAATGGCTATCGCCGTTAATGGTGACCGAACTCAGCAGTGCTGAACTTATCTCGGCACCCCTTGAAGTAACGGGGCGTTTAATCGACGCATCGAATGCAACTCTGTATGCCGAAGCAAAAATAGGTGAAGTTGATGTTGCTTGCATCTATAAACCTGTTGCAGGTGAGCGCCCCTTATGGGATTTTCCAGATGGCACACTCGCCAATCGTGAATATGCCGCCTATTTAATTAGTGAGATCTCAGGGCTACATGTTGTGCCGCTGACTGTTCTGCGTGATGGTCCCTTTGGTTTTGGCGCAGTACAGCAATGGATCGACATTGATGAATCAATCGACCTTGCACTTTTTTTTCGGGAAGATAATCCCGCGCTGCGCAAGATCGCACTCTTTGATGCAATCGTCAATAACACCGATCGCAAGATCGGCCATCTCTTGCCACTATCAAATGACGTTGTTCTGGGCTGTGATCACGGGGTTACATTCCATAGTGAGGATAAATTGCGCACCGTCTTGTGGCAATGGAGTGGCGATGGATTGACCGGCGAGGAGATCGCGCTTTTGGAAAATCTTCTGGGGAAAATCGCGACGAATGTGGAACTCAAAGAACTCATTACCGAATCTGAGATTGCTGCGTTGGAAGATCGCATCAACTCATTACTCTCTGTTGGCACTTTCCCTACGCCCTCAGATGAGTGGCCTAGCATTCCCTGGCCGCCCTTTTAGAGTTCGCAAATACCCTCTCTCAGGTAAGGTTTCGGTATGAAGTCTTGGGCAACGGTTGATTTACCACCGATTGCAGAGCGGTTTTCATTTCCCCACTTAAATCTCTTTGATACCCAATCAGAGGAGATTCGCCCACTTCCCGAGCGAGATATCTATCGCATGTATGTCTGTGGCATCACGCCCTACGATGCAACGCACTTGGGCCATGCAGCTACTTATCTCACCTTTGATTTGATCAATCGCTATCTTCTCGCCAGTGGCAAAGATGTTCGATACGTTCAGAACATCACTGACATAGATGACCCGCTACTTGAGCGCGCAACTCGCGATGGTATTGATTGGCGCGATCTAGCTCATTCGCAAATTGAACTCTTCCGCAGCGACATGACTGACCTACATGT
>JBAXNY010000100.1:0-4100 GCA_037133535.1 Actinomycetes bacterium | reverse complement strand
GTTGCAGAGAACATTGAGAGCTTCACCAACTGGAATAAGGATGTCATCACGCCAGTTGACACACCATTTCAACCAATTGGTTCAGGCACAGTAATTCTTAAAGGCAATTTAGCTCCCAATGGCGCAGTACTTAAGATTTCTGCCGCGACACCTTCTTTACTGCAACATCGTGGCAAAGTCTTAGCCTTCGAAACAATTGAGGAGTACAACAAAGCATCCGAAGATGAAAATCTCGATGTCACACCCGAGAGCATTATTGTGGTGAAGAATGCCGGACCTAAGGGTTATCCCGGATTCCCTGAAGTGGGAAATGTTTCGCTGCCACGCAAGATTTTGGCGCAAGGAATTACCGACATGATTCGCATTAGCGATGCACGCATGAGTGGCACCGGCTTTGGCACTGTAATTTTGCATGTATCACCAGAGGCGGCAGTTGGTGGCCCACTTGGCTTAGTGCAGACTGGTGATGAAATTGAATTAGATGTTGCAAATCGCACCCTGACACTTCATGTAAGTGATGAAGAGTTGGCAAAGCGTCGAGCGCTATGGAAGTCGCCAGTCAAAGCAGTAGCCCGCGGTTGGGCAAAGATCTACACTGAACATGTAATGCAAGCGCACGAAGGTGCAGACCTGGATTTCCTCCGCGGAAATTCAGGAAATGAAGTGGGAAGGAACTCACACTAATGGCCACTAATGAACTCTTTGCTCGAATTAAGAGCGAACTTCACACGCCAGTACTCGGCGACATCTTGGATGAGATGGGGCGCCATGTGCAGTTCTTACCGCCAGAAATTAAAGCGATAGTTCCAGACACCATTGTGGTTGGCCGCGCAATGCCAGTTCTAATTGCAGATATTTATGGACATAGTGGAAAAGGTTTTGGCCGTTTAATGGAAGCGATCGATGCATTAGAAGAGGGCGAGATTTACTTTGCTCGTAATTCACGCAATCTCTGTGCTGCATGGGGCGAGATCATGGCAAGTACTGCAATTCGCAATGGCGCAGTGGGTGCAGTTATTGATGGACATCACCGCGATACCCGCCAAGTGAAGGCGCTTAATTTCCCAACATTCTCCCGTGGTGCTTATGGTCAAGATGCTAAAGATCGCGCCACTGTTCTTGATTTTCGCCTTACCGTTGAAGTTGGCGGCGTAATCGTGCATCCAGGTGATCTCGTTGTAGGCGACAACGATGGCGTCATTGTTGTGCCACAAGATCTAGAAGCAGAAGTTCTAGAGCGCGCTTTCAATAAAGTTTCTAAAGAGAACTTAGTTCTGAAAGCTATTCAAGATGGCATGTCTGCTGTAACTGCATACGACACCTTTGGCGTCTTTTAAGCGTTATTTCTTAAAGGGCTGAGCAAAAGTAGTTTCTTCAAACTTCTCTAGCTCAAGTAGGTAATTCCACTTTGCACTGCGCTCTGAGCCATGTGTTGAGCCGACTTTAATTTGGCCAGCGCGCCAACCAACAGCTAAATCAACCAACCAGGTATCTGCCGTCTCGCCAGAGCGAGCCGAAACAACAGTGCTAAAACCATTGGCATTAGCTGCCTTCAATACTTGCGCAGTATCACTGACCAAGCCATTTTGATTGGCCTTAATTAAAATTGAATTAGCACTCGCCTCTTTTGCACCGCGCTGCAGCCGTTGCAAATTAGTAGTGAAGTGATCATCTCCAACTACCTGTAATTGGCGCGGCAGGAAGGACATAAAGCCACTCCATGCGCTCCAATCATCTTCGGCAAATGGATCTTCAATTGAAAGAATAGGAAAATCGCGAATTAATTCGAGCATAAGTTCTGACCATTCACTGCTGGAATAACTCTGCTTTGTTGCACGTGAGTGATATTGACCATCGCGATAGAACTGGGTTGCGGCAATGTCGAGGGCGATTCCAACTTCGCTCTCTGGCTTTAGTCCGACTTTCTCAATTACTTCTAGGAGAAATGCACAGGCATCGCTAGTGCGTGGGAAAGGAATTCCTAAGCCACCTTCATCGGCAACTAAATTTGTAATGAATCCGCGTTCTTTGCCAAGGGCCGCTGCACACTCCCGAATTGCGACTGACCAACTCAGTGCCTCAGTAAAATTCTGCGCACCGCGTGGAATGACTAATACATCTTGAATATCCATTGCTCCTGCTGCATGTGCGCCACCAGAGAGAATATTGACCATAGGCATTGGCAGGAGCAGCGCTCCGGTGGGATTGAGCAAACGAGCAATGGAAGAGTTAGCGCGATGGGCGGCGGCATAAGCACCAGCTAGTGAGACTGCCAATGTTGCATTGCCACCTAGTACTTCATGGCGAGTAGTGGCATCGAGAGTATTTATTGCGCTATCAATTTCATTAATGTCAGGCACTGCGCCAACGATGTTTGGCGCAATCACAGTATTAATAATGTGCACTGCGCCATAAACGGAATTTCCACCATAAAATTTCTCGGCAAATGCGCCACCATGATCGCGCCGCTCGACCGCTTCATGGGCACCAGTAGATGCACCAGATGGCACCGCAACAGATTTGTACCAACCATCTGATGTTTCGATGCGCACTGCCACAGTTGGGCGACCGCGTGAATCAAGAATCTGAAACCCGACTAGGGATTTGATCGTGATCATAGGAATAACTCACTTAAGGTCGGCGGGCTTTCCTGTAAGAGTAGAGCAAGTGCGTGGTCTCGCAGTTGTGATTGGGCAGCCTGATCTAAGTAGTGAACTTTAGAAACGCCATCGACTCGGGCGAGTGCAACTGCGGCAACATGCCAACCCAAATGTGGATCAACCTCCGCCGTAGCGCCATAACTTGTTAGAAAGTGTTGAGCCGCACTTGCAATCTGATTCCGAACTTCAGTGCGATAGAAAGATTTACAGAGTAAGTGGGCGACGAGGAAGGCGAGATCAAAGACTGGATTTCCGGTATGTGCCACCTCAAAATCTAAAACAATTGCATGGTGGTTATCAACGAGAATATTCTTGGGTGAGAAATCACCATGTACCAAGTGAGTCTTCTTAGCTTCTAACTCATTTATCAATTGAGTCATGCGCGGCTGGATTTGTGAGTGGACTCGCGCAATCGCACGATAGAAGGGATCGATCCGCAGTTGGTCAAAGAGAGTGTCTTCTGCGTAATCGATTAAGACTTGGGGATGTGCAACTGAATAGTTATGCCACTTCGCGAGAATTTCACCGAGTTGTTCTGCAACTGAAATATCAACGCGTCCTTCAAGTAAATCGCTCTTCCACACCGTTGAACTGCGCGGCGCACGTGAGAGTACTAATGTGAAAACTTCGGGATCGACATCGATAAGTTCTGGAACGTTGAGGGGAGTGATGGAGTGGAGCAACTTCATGCAGTTGGCCTCGACAATTGCACGTCGCTGATCTGCACGCCATGTTCCTTCTACTTTTAATTCGGGGAGCGCTTGCTTAAGAACGAGATCACGATTGCCATCGGAGATACCAAGAACTACATTGGAAACGCCACCGGTGAGAATTTCGACAGTGGCTCCCATTTGAATTACACCGCGTGCTTCAAGATAAGGCAGCACCGTGTCTTCATTGAGAAGCTCGCTCATTGGAGAAATAGCGCTCTCACCAAGTAACAGCGATAATGAGATTTGCAATCGCCAGCGCCACCATTGCAAGATAGAGATTGGCATTGATTGCTCTCTTCTTTGCATTCTTCACTGCGATACCAAGAATTACCGCTAAGAAGAGAAATTTGATTCCAAATTTTGCATTGTCATAAAGTGGATATTTAGTTGCATCATGGTTATTGAGTGGATGATTAAGTCCTAGGAGAACTAATCCAGCAACTAACGCGCTCCAACCAGCGTGGGTAAGACCTTTTGGAATGACTTTGACTTCCTTGCGTAAACCGATAACGAGGAGTGCAATCAGGGCAAGCACAAAGATCACGTGGAGAACGAGGGTGATGCCGTGGATTAATTCGAGTGTATTCATTTGAGGAGTCTAAATCTCACGCACGAAAGTTAGGTAATTTTTCTCTAGCGCGGAGAGCCTGTACGCTCGTGCTCTGTTCTTTTCGCCCCCCTAGCTCAGTCGGTAGAGTGTTTCCATGGTAAGGAAAAGGTCAACGGT
>JBAXNY010000099.1:0-4154 GCA_037133535.1 Actinomycetes bacterium | reverse complement strand
TTAGAGAACATCATGTTGGCTCCGATAAAGGTGCAGGGAAAGAGTAAAGAGGAGGCACGCGCACAAGGTATTGAGCTTTTACAGCGTTTTGGTTTGAGTGAAAAGTTTGATCAGTATCCAGATCGACTCAGTGGTGGCCAGCAACAACGTGTGGCAATTATTCGTTCTCTCGCACTTAACCCACGAGTATTGCTGCTCGATGAAGTTACATCGGCACTAGATCCGGTCTTAGTAAATGAGGTACTCAGTGTTGTGCGCGATTTGAAATCTGATGGCATGACTATGGTGCTTGCCACACACGAGATGGGATTTGCCACACAAGTTGCAGACCAAGTCTGTTTCTTGCAGGCGGGAAATATTGTCGAACGAGGAACTCCTGATGCTGTCTTGCATAATCCATCGCATCCGCAAACGCGCGAATTTCTCAAGCGCCTTCATGAAGCAGGACGGCTCTAGCCTTAACGCGACAAGTTCGACTAGAAGTGGCAGACTCCGCCTTAAGTTCCGGGGGTCGGCGTAATTCCGAACCGGCGGTTAAAGTCCGCGACCCGGCTCAAGCCATGAGCCGGTTGACTTGGTGTAATTCCAAGACCGACAGTTAAAGTCTGGATAAAGGAGCGAATAAGTAGCGAGCTGAGCTCGTCTACCTATTTTCTATTCCTGCATTTTTTGTAGGAATCCCTAGGAATCGAAATTGCTTCACTCATCGATTTGAAAGGGAGAACATGTCACTACTCAAATGGCTCTTCGAAGCCAACCTTCACTTCGGCAGTAAATCAATTGCGATTCGCGAAATTATCGGGGGAGTACTTGGTTTAACAAGTGCTGTTCTTGGTATGCGGCGCAAAGTTGCTGCCTGGCCCGTAGGAATAGCCGGAGATGCACTTCTCTTCACGGTATTTCTCGGTGCAGTATTTTCATTTGGTGATGCCACACAGCATGCCAATTTTTATGGTCAAGCAGGAAGAAATTTATTGCTGATCATCGTTTCTATTTATGGCTGGATCCGCTGGGCTCAGCACAAACGCAACGGACGCGCTGGTGAGCCAGCAGTTTCACCACGATGGACAACTAGTAAAGAGAAGCTCTATCTAGTGCCATCAGTCATCGTCTTCTTCTTACTCTCCATGCAGATCTTTAAGGCACTCGGAGAATCTGGTCAGTGGCTCTTTGTTGATACCTGGATCTTTACTGGAACAGCGTTGGCAACTTATGGAATGAGCCGTGGCTATGTTGAGTTCTGGTTGGTCTGGGTAGCAGTTGATGCACTTGGCGTGCCATTTGCATTCAAGAATGGTTATTACCCAACCGGCACGCTCTATGCGATCTATCTGCCATTTGTCCTCTGGGGCTTTGTAAATTGGCTACGCATTTCAAAGCGTGAGAAAGCAACTGCTTAGTATTCCCATCTTGGATAGCGAGGCATAGGATTTCACTATGCCTCGCTATCAAGAACTCAATTCAATTAATGGATGTGACCTTAAGGTCACCAAATATAGTTTTGGAACTGCGCCACTTGCTGGACTCTTCAGCAAAGTACCTGAGAGTGAAAGTGATGCGACAGTTCAACTAGCGATCGATTCTGGCGTTAATTACTTTGATTCAGCCCCTCTTTATGGTCATGGAGTTGGCGAGCGACGACTTGGCCGCGTACTTAATAAATCAGATAAGAAATTTGTTATCTCAACCAAAGTTGGCCGCGTTGTCTCCAAGGGAGAGAATAAAGACCTAGTGAAGTGGCCTGATTCTGATCCCAATGAAACTATTGATTATGTATGGACTCGCGATGGAATTCTGAAATCGCTAGAAGATAGTTTCAAGCGCCTTGGCGTCGACAAGGTGGATATTGTTTACATCCACGACGCTGATGAACACATTCGTGAAGCGATTGATGTTGCCTATCCAGTACTTCATGAATTGCGTTCGCAAGGCGTGATTAAGGCAATTGGAATGGGTATGAATTGGTGCCCACCAGCGGTGGCAATAATGAAAGAGACTGAATTTAACATCACGTTGATGGCTGGTCGTTATACCTTGCTGACGCAAGAAGCGCAGAAAGAACTCTTTCCACTTGCACTCAAAAAAGGTGTTTCAATAGTTGCGGCTGGTGTTTATAACTCTGGAATTCTTGCTAACCCAGTTCCTGGCGCACACTTTGATTATGCGCCAGCAAGTGATGAGATCCTCAATCGTGCCAGAGCGATCCAAAACTTCCTCAAAGATTTAAATGTTCCTTTAACTGCTGCAGCGCTGCAATTTCCATTGCGCCATCCAGCGGTAGCAACTGTCCTTAGTGGATCGGCGAAAGTTTCGGAGCTCAAGCAGAACTTAGAGAGCTTTAACTTTGATTTACCAGCAGATTTGTGGAGCCAGATGGAGAGCGCTGGTTTAATCGAACCGCTGAATTAAAGTAATTTATCTTTAATTACTTGGGCACTCATAGCCCCGCTATGCCAGCGCTGTGCAAACTCTGATCCATTCACTGTTGCTTTACGTGTGTCGGCGATCTCCATAAGCACGCTACGCAATGATTCTGGAGTGGCTTCAACGATAGGTGGGTTGACTCCAGAATTTTCATAGTAGCTACTCTCCAA
This sequence comes from Actinomycetes bacterium, assembly GCA_037133535.1. Taxonomy (GTDB): domain Bacteria; phylum Actinomycetota; class Actinomycetes; order Nanopelagicales; family Nanopelagicaceae; genus WLQV01. The sequence goes on along the minus strand of JBAXNY010000099.1, from coordinate 1,560 downwards.
ATGCGAAATTACAGTTCGGCCAGCGGCTAGTGCCTCAATAGCAAGTGCGCCATAAATTCCAGTGAATTGATCCACCACCACATCACATGTGGCGAGAAGTTGTGGAACTTCGGAGTGCGCAACTGATTCACTTCGTACTCGCACAATTATTCCTTCGCGCTCTAGTTGGTCCAAGATCGGTTCGATAATTGCAGCAGATTTAATCCACCCTTTGCTGGGTAGAAAAATAACGCGGATCGGCCCGGCATTTGTAAATGCTGGTGAACCTTTAGCAACTTCTAAAAATGGTTGTAGATCAACTGCAATCGGTAGCCAGGTTGCCCATGGAATTTCATGGAAGAGATCATGAGTTGTGACAAAGACTGGAATTTTCTTTCGCTTCAGCGCTGGCAGAATAATTCGTGCATCGGCTGCACGTTCTTGAATGGCAAGCATCTCCGGGCGCATCTCGCGATAAGGCGAGTAGGGATTGAGCTGGCCATGCCATGTCGAATCTCGTATGCCGCTGCCTGGGAGAACAATCCCAACCTGCTTGCCCATCTTGTCTAAGAAGAGCAGATCTTCGAGAGCACGCTTTGCGTTGTAAGTTCTTTCGGTACGGAGTGCAAAGAGCGGACGCGCTGACTCCAATAAAAGGTGAGTAAATTCTTTACTGACTTGCTTCACTAATTCCACACGACCACTTGCTTGAGTCCACTTCAAGCGCTCCACCGTAATGTCAGCGTCAAACCACTCTCGCTCTTCACTATTAGCAATGCGAAGTGATTGTGCACTTTTGCCAGTGGCGCGAAGTGCACTAGCCCATGCACTTGCCTGACCCGCAGAATTTGCTGGGCCGATGAGAAGAGATTGAGCAATTTTCTTCTGGGCCGAAAAACTCTTCCCACTTTTTAGCAGAGAACTTTCCAATTGACGGCGTGCGCGCCATTTACGGAACTTTCGGACTTTGAGGCGCAACCATTGCATTTACTAAGTATTGCAGATGGTGTTAGATAACTTCATGGTTGCTCGCGAACGCCGCTCACATGCTTGGTTTGGTGAAAAAGGCAAGAATGGTTTTATCCATCGTTCTTGGATGCGCAATCAAGGTTTTGCACCAGATGTTATGGATGGTCGCCCAGTAATTGGAATCGGAACAACTTGGTCGGAACTCACACCATGTAATGCACATTTGCAACGCGTTGCTGAATCGGTAAAGCGCGGCGTTTGGGAAGCAGGTGGCTTCCCACTTGAATTTCCTGCGATGTCACTTGGTGAAGCGATTATGCGCCCCACCACAATGTTGTATCGCAACATGCTCTCGATGGAGATGGAAGAGCTCATTCGCGCTAACCCGCTCGATGGCGTAGTCCTCTTATCTGGTTGCGACAAGACCACACCAGGAATGTTGATGGGTGCAGCAAGTGTTGATATTCCAACGCTGATGATTACTGGCGGACCGATGCTTAACGGAAAGTTCCAAGGTCGCGACATTGGCTCTGGCACCGATGTTTGGAAAATTGCAGAGCAACAACGTATGGGACTTATTAGCGATGCCGATGTAGAAGAGGCAGAGACTTG
>JBAXNY010000098.1:0-4251 GCA_037133535.1 Actinomycetes bacterium | reverse complement strand
CGTCGATGGTACTGCACGGGTGACCTTGTGGGAGAGTAGAACGTCGCCGGACTTACATTAGAAAAGGGGCACCGTAAAACGTGCCCCTTTTTCTTTTCCCTACATCTACTTTTACTAGAGTATGCAACGAAGATAAAATTTTATAATTAAAAAACCATTGTTTGTAAATACATTGTAGATAAAAATACAGTGTAGATAAAAATAAGTTGGAGGTGTGCGATGGCAGGTGATGATCGCAAACCCTCCTATGGTCGCGATAGCAGACCATCATCTGGCAGACCCTCATCTGGCAGACCAAGTTCTGATCGCCCGAGAAGTGACCGCCCGAGAAGTGATCGCCCCAGTGCAGGCAGACCATCAACACGTTCTGGAAGTAGCGGTCCACGCAAAATCGCTCCCGATGATGAGCGTCGCATTCGTCCAAGAATTATCGAGCCAGACATTCCTGAAGAGATTACTGGCGAAGAGTTAGAGAAATCAGCACGCGCCGAACTTTTATCACTCTCGGCCGATAATGCGAAAGTTGTTGCACGTCACTTAGTTGCACTCTCCATCTTTATCGATGAAGATCCAGAGCGCGCGCACCAACATGGCATAGCTGCTAGTTATCACGCAGGGCGCCTGGCGGTAGTGCGAGAAAGTGCTGGTTTTGCTGCATATCGGGCCGGTCATTACGAGATTGCCCTAAAAGAGCTCCGCGCTGCACATCGAATTTCAGGATCGGTTGCGATGTGGCCAGTGATGGCAGATTGCGAACGCGGACTTGGTCGCCCGTTAAAGGCGATCGAGATGTCAGGAAGTCAGGAAGTAAAGAAATTGGATAAGAGCGAAGAGATTGAAATGCGCATTGTTGCAGCCGGTGCCCGTAGAGATTTGGGCGAATTAGATGCTGCGGTACTGACGCTGACCTGTAAAGAGTTGAAGATTACTAGCGAAGAGTGGTCGCTACGACTTTTCTATGCGTATGCCGATGCATTGCTGAGCGCTGGACGAAAGAGTGAAGCTAAAGAGTGGTTCAGTAAGTGCGCAGACATCGATGAGGAAGAGATCACCGACGCGGCTGAGCAGGTAGCCCAGCTCTAGTCTATTGTCCACAATATCTTTTCCACAGTTCATACATTGAGAAATCCAAGTCAGAGCAATTTGCACTATCAATTCCTTTTCACAATAAGGAATGGAGATTGCTATGGGAAAAGTTGCTGCTAAGAAGATTGCCAAGAAATCGGTCAAGAAATCGGTCAAGAAGAGAGCGCAGAAAAGTGCAACAAAGAAGAAGGCAAGTAAGGTAAAAGTTAAGGATCGATCTCACAATGTTGTTCTATTGCGTGGCCGAGTAGGTGCAAGTGCAAATGAGCGAACCCTGCCAAGTGGCGATAAAGTCAGTGAATTCCGCTTAATTGTGGGCCGAAGCTCTGGCGATGGAGTTGATACTTTGGAAGTAACTGCTTGGAAGGTGCCACTTCGTAATCGCTGTGCAAAATTGGAAGCAAATGATTGGGTAGAAGTATCAGGGGAGATCCGTCGTCGATTCTGGCGCGGAGCGGCCGGACTTGCCAGTCGTTGGCAGATTGAAGCAAGCGAAATTAAGGCGCTTTAGGTACGGTACTCCTAGAAGATTTTCACAACGGTGGATCGATTCACTTTCTAAGGAGCTCCGATGGCACGCGACATCACTGCGATTCTGCAGGGATTTATTGCGGACATCGCTGAGGGCAAAGGCGCCACTGGCGAATTTCTTACCTCGCTGAATGCTTGGGGTAAAGAGTTCACTGAGGGCCTGCGCGAAAAGGTGGAGAAGGAAGTTGATGCCAGCGTCTCGAAACTGGGTTTCGTTAAACGCGACGAGTACGATCGCCTTGCCGCACGGATTGCAGCGCTGGAAAGTGGGCAATCGGTGAAAGTGAAATCGCCGGTGAAGTCTCCGGCTAAGAAGAGCGTGAAAGCTGTAAAGAAAGTCGCGAAGGCGAGCCCCAAGAAGCGTGTTGTTCAGAAGCGGAAGGCGAAGTAAATGGATGAGAATAACCAAGCCCAACTCTCACAATTTCAATTGGTAGAAGAGATTCGCAGCGAACTTGCCGAACTCGATGCCTCCGCATTATCTGAACACAGCGCGCGTTACGAGCAACTTCATAAGAAACTTGAAGCGGCCTTGAGCGCAATTGATGGCATTTAGTTCATCGATCATTTGTAGAAATCATGAAAATCCGACTCGATGCAGAATTGGTACGTCGCGGCTTAGCAAGATCACGCGAACATGCTGCCGATCTCATTGAGTCGCGATCGGTTTTAGTTACTGGAATTCCTGCATCAAAACCTGCCAGTCAAGTTACCGCGGAGACTTCTATTGTTCTACAAGGTGATCGCGATGATTTTGTGTCGCGCGGCGGTCATAAACTCGCTGGCGCTTTAGCAACTTTTAGCGAGATCGTTGTCACTGGTAAGCGTTGCTTAGATGCTGGTGCCTCCACTGGCGGTTTTACCGATGTCCTCTTGCGCGCTGGCGCTGAAGAAGTTGTTGCAGTCGATGTTGGTTACGGTCAATTAGCTTGGGAGCTACGACAGAATCCGAAAGTAAAAGTTCTTGATCGCACCAACATTCGTCACCTGACGGGGGATGTCGTAGGTGCTGCTATTGATTTAGTTGTTGCTGATCTCTCTTTTATCTCGCTCACTCTTGTGTTGCCTGCTCTGGCTGCGGTGTCAAAACCTGATGCCGATTACGTACTCATGGTGAAGCCACAATTTGAAGTGGGGCGAGAGCGCTTAGGTGCAGGCGGCGTTGTGCGCGATCCTGGCCTTCGCATGAGCGCAGTTCTTGAAGTCGCCGAGAGCGCTTACGATGTCGGATTGGGAACTAAGGGAATTACCGCAAGTCCACTGCCAGGACCGGCCGGAAATGTGGAGTATTTCCTCTGGCTCCAACGTGGCGCACCAGAGATTAATGAGAGCGATTTACAACGAGCAGTTGAGATAGGACCGCAATGACACGTTCACTTCTCTTAGTTGTTAATGACTCGCGTCCGCAAGCAGTTACTGCTGCAACTGAAATGTCTGCGATTTTACATAAAGCAGGGCTCACATTGCTTACTGTCGGCAATCTCAAAATTGATCATGTATCGCAAGTTGCTCTTACAGATATTTCAGAGTGTGAAATCGCCCTAGTGCTTGGCGGCGATGGCACGATTTTGCGTGGTGCTGAGATTGTGCAAAATACCAACATTCCATTGCTGGGGATCAACTTAGGGCACGTTGGCTTTCTCGCCGAAGTTGAGAAGGCAGCAATCTCTGAAATTGCAAAAGCAATTATCGATAAGAGTTACGTCACCGATAGTCGATTGTTATTGGCTGTGAGCGTTGAACGTGCCGGCAAGATTGTCAACGAGGGTTTTGCCCTCAATGAAGTAACGGTTGAACGTAGCGAAACTGCAATGGTGGAGCTCTTCTTGCAAATTGATAATCGCCCTATTTCACGATGGGGCTGTGATGGATTAATTTGTGCCACACCAACTGGTTCCACCGCTTATGCATTTAGTGCCGGTGGGCCAATCATCTGGCCAGAAGTTGAAGCTCTAGTTGTATTGCCGATTGCAGCACATGCGCTCTTTGCTAAGCCACTTGTGATCTCACCTGATTCGCGAGTTGTGGTAGATATCGAATCACAGAGCGCAGTATTGAGCGCCGATGGATTACGTAAATTCCCATTACTGGCAAAGGATCGCATCACTATTGTTCGTAATGAGCAGCGAGTTCGATTGGCGCACCTGAAGGAGACTAATTTCAGCGATCGTCTAGTTGCTAAATTTAAATTGCCGGTCGAAGGTTGGCGTGGTGAATGAAACGTTCTCGTCTCAATGAAATCACGATACGAGGAATTGGAGTTATCGACTCTGCATCGCTAGAGATCGGTCAAGGCTTAACTGTTTTAACGGGCGAAACTGGCGCCGGCAAGACCATGGTTCTGACTGCGCTCAATCTTGTTTTGGGCGGAAAGAGCGATGCCACCCTCATTAGGAGTGGGAAAGATCGTCTTCTTGCATCTGCCACATTTGAGATCGGTGATAATCAGAATGAGGTGATTGAAAGCGCTGGTGGCTCGATTGATGGTGGTGTTCTCATTCTCAATCGCGTAGTTACATCCGATGGCCGCTCGAAGGCTTCAGTCAACGGCGAACCCATCACTGCAGGTGTTGCTGATGCAATCGGCTCACATCTGATTGAGATTCATGCCCAAGCTGCCAATGCGGGATTGCT
>JBAXNY010000097.1:0-4253 GCA_037133535.1 Actinomycetes bacterium | reverse complement strand
AAACATCCACTGCGTAACCTATGGAAGTAACTCCATGTTTAGCTATTTCGGCCGCGGCAGTTTGTGCAGCCTCTAGATTTAAATCAAAGACAGCTACATGTGCACCCGCAATTGCTAACTCATCAGCTATTGCTCGGCCGATTCCTTGAGCAGCGCCAGTAACAATTGCAACCTTTTGATCCAGTTTTTTCATTTCTTTTCCTCTTCTAATGGGTGTACTGCAAGCGGGACTATCTCAATTGTCATAAAGGCAAAGATTGGTAGAGAGCTCAAAAGTGAGTGCAGTTCAGTAGCATCGGCAGCTTTCCAAATGCCGACATTGTTGCGAGTACCAGGAATTCTCCAAATACGCTCAATTGAGCCTTGTGTCTTGAGTTCCTGACCGCGCAATCTTTCTTTAACTAACAGTTGTTCAAAACTGGAGGCTGGAAAATCCTGAGGTACTTCTACCTTTATCGAAACTAAGAATTCCATTATTACTCCCCCTTAACCGATCCGGCAGTCAAGCCAGTTATAAAGTAGCGCTGACCAAAAATATAAGTAATAAATAATGGAAGCGTTGCAATAGTCATACCCGCCATAATAGTTGGGATAGATAAGGAATATCGACTCTGAAATCCAGTTATGCCAACCATGAGAGTCTTCTTATCGTCACTTTGCAAGAAGACCAAAGCGAGCAAAAGCTCATTCCAAGCCCACAATAAATTTACAATGGTGAGAGTAATAAGCGGAGGACCGGAAAGTGGAAGAACGACGGATCTGAAGGTCCTAAAATCAGATGCCCCGTCAATTTCGGCAGCTTCAGTAAGGCTTACTGGAATCGCCCTAAAAAAGTTAGTTAAAAGATAAATTGAGAACGGCAACATTAATCCTATATAGACAAGGATGAGCATTCGAAAAGTTGAGATCCAACCAAGTTTTGCACCTAAAGTGAAAAGTGGAATAAGCAAAACAACTGGTGGCACAACCATTAATGAAATCAGTATTCCTAAGGCTGTATCGCGACCTTTCCACTTCCAATGCGCGAAGCCCCACGCAGCACAAGCAGCCATGACGATTGTGATTAAGACGGCCAGCAAAGTTACAAATAAACTATTTCGAAACCAGGTTGGAAACTGATCATTCCACGCTGCTGTGTATCCCTTGAAATTTGGGTGCAATGGAAGTGACCACGATGAATTTAGGAATTCTTCCTGGGTTTTGAGAGAGCCAGTCACCATAAGATATCCGGGCACTGCCGCCATGGCAGTAATCAAAATAAGAATTAATTGACGAGATGTGATGCCTACCTTTTCAATCGGGGTATGTTTTTTACTCATTGAAGACACCCCCGTTATTATTTCTCTGCACTTTAAAGAAGCCAAATATAAAAATGAGGGTTGCTAGTAGAAGTAGCAGGGCAGCTGTTGCGGCAAGTTCTGGAGACTTGTTCTGGAAGGCACTGCGGTAAATATAAAGCTCAGAAACCATGGTGGCGTTTCCTGGACCACCTTGACCATTGGTCATCACATAAACATAGTTAAAGACCCAAGAAACCATAACTATGGCTTCATTAATAATATAGAAAAGAATCACTGGTTTTAGCTGCGGAAGAGTTACTTTGAGATGGAGTCTGAAAAAGCCAGCCCCATCAATTCGTGCTGCCTCTATAGTTTCAAGTGGAAGTGAAATTAGCCGTGCAAGAATCAGAATCGTTCCAAAGCCAACTTCTTTCCAAATAATGATTCCACTCATAGTCCATAGCGCCTGCCCTGGGTCTCCCAGCCAATCTAAGGCTAGGTTGTTTAAACCCATCGCACGCAGAGCTGAGTTAAGGGCGCCGTTGAGCTGTAACAACTGACCGAAAACTACGCCAATCACAGGAATTGGGAGAATGTAAGGCAAGAAAACTGCAGATCTATAAAACTTCATTCCTTTTCTAGTTTCAAAAAGTAAGACGGCGCAAATGAAACTTAATGCAGCAAGAATCGGAACCGTAAAGAGAAGTAAAAAGTTATGAAATATGGCAGTACGAAATAAGGGATCTGTTATTACAAGTGAAAAATTCTCAAAACCTACCCAATCTCCTCGGTACTTAAAAGATTGCTGTACCAGGTCAATAATTGAGTAGCCAAAAATAAGTAGGACACACATTGCTGCTGGAAGAATCCACAGAAATGGTCCTGATTTGCCTAAGCGACCGAACACCGCCCCTAAGTTTCTAGGGGCGGTGATGCGGTGCTCCGTCGGTGCGGATTTGATCATTTACTCCAAGCAGTGAAGTTACTTACAAGCTTGCGATCAGTCTTGCGTAACCTCTCCATGACAGTTTGCATTTCAGCTGCTGCTGCCTTGCCTGTCTTAGTTCCATTGAGAACCAACTGTACGTTTGCAAATACTGCATCAGTATCTAGTTGGGCCGGAATGAAGTTTTCTAGGTATGGTCCACCAGGAAGGGCGCTTTGGAATAGAGCCTTCTTGACTGGATCTTTCACTGAGTTCAGATCGAATCGGTCATCAGCTGGCATAGATCCTGTGCGCTTAAACCAGTTGTTAAGTTGAGCCTTTTCATGGGAGAACATCAGGAAGTCAGCTGCAACTTCTTTGTTCTTACTCCATTGCGTGATTCCGATGGTCTGTGAAGTACTTCCCATCTTGCCTGCAAATGGTCCCTTACCCCACTTTGGCATTGCCATAACGACAACCTTTGATGCGCCAACTGCGTTAGCAAAGTTTGGAGCATCTGGGCCGGCTACGACAGTCATAGCTGCCTTTCCGTCTTTCCATAACTGTTGTGCTTGATACAGCTCAAGAGAGTTGATATCTGAGTTCCAGCACTTGTGTTCTTTAGTTTCTTGAAGGCGAGTCCACCAATCAGCATGCTTTGCATCTGTGAACTTCTGTGTTCCAACTACGGCTGCTACTACATCTTTACTTGATGAAACAGATTGTCCGCCAATGATTGAATACAACCAACCACCAAACCAGCCATCCTTTACTCCACCAGCTAATGCAGGTACGCCTTGAGCACTGAGAACATCACAAACGTTGAGCAAATCTTTCCACGTTGTTGGGACAGTGAGGTTGTATTTACTCAACACATCTGTTCGGGCAAGAACTGGGAATGAAGGATTTACATACCAAGGTGCGGTCCAGATTTTGCCTTTAAAGGAAAGTTCTGTTGTTGCGTTGATGTAATGCTTTAACTCTGAAGCAGGAATGTAATCTGAAACTGGCGCTATTTGCCCATCCCATCCAGGTTGCTGGGCGTAAATTCCTCCCCAGAAATATTGAAGGTCGGGACCCTTTTTGGCTGCAGCTGCAGCGGCAAAAGCCGGGACCAATCCATCAGTTGTTTGAAGAACAGTTTTGATAGTGACATTAGGATGCTTCTTTTGATACGCCATCACTGTGTCATCAACCCACAATTTTGCGCCAGGAGCTTCTTGATCGCCCCACCACCACATAGTTAACGTCACTGGCTTAGTAGGAAATGCCTTCTTGAGCGAAACAGATGCAGAAGCACCAGTAAACCCAAGTGACGTTAAGAGCACTGCGGCTGCACAGCCCACAACAAATGCTTTATCCCGAATTTTCATATGAACCCCTCTTTGGTTTTTGAGCTACACCGAAATTCGCCCAAAACTGGAAAGGTTTCCAGTAATCATAGAATCTACTTCTTGCCCGGCTCTGTCAAGGGGAGCCGATTTAGTGGTGAGGTACTGCCCAATAACCTGAAGGTGTTCTTTCGGAACTACCGGATCATCCAACTGAATAAATTCGACCTCTACTAACCATCCGATTTGAGACCAGTTGTTCGAAGCATTTTCAAAGCTTGCGGGTTTTGGTGCAGAGTAGGCCTTTTTCTGTGCAACTCCTATGGCTTTCACTTGTTGTTGCGCATAAGCGAATATCAAATCACCTGGCTGAACTTTGTCCATGTTGTCGTAAAAAGGATTTCGTGCCCCATTGGCATTCTTGAAGGGTGACCACATAAAGCCTCCAGGGACCTCGTACTTATAGGTCTGGTTTTGGTTCACCCACCAGTAACGCATAGTGCAACTTTACGGAACTTCGCCGACAATAAGAAGGGACTTACTAGTCGGTGATAGCAACTGGATAGCAACAGTGAATTTCTCCCAGGCTTCCCAATGTCAGTTTTAGGCACTAAAGTGTGCGTGAAACGACGTTTAGGTAGTGCTTAGACCCCTTGGTCTGCTAACTCTTAATCACCGGGCTACCCTGCCAACTTCTACTTCCCTGAGTAAATAGGG
>JBAXNY010000096.1:0-4260 GCA_037133535.1 Actinomycetes bacterium | reverse complement strand
GCGCGCCCTCGTAGCCCAATGGCAGAGGCAGAGGACTTAAAATCCTCCAAGTGTCGGTTCGACCCCGACCGAGGGCACCAACTACTTGTTTACTTCTTAGACTTCCTACATTCAATTGCGCGCGCTAAGTTCTCCCCATGATTGTTGACGTGGCCCTCTACCAAAACGGCTTACGCGTTGATGGGCCGTCAGATATTTCTGATCTCGTTGAGCTGGCTCGAAGTAAGGGTGGCTTTGTCTGGCTCGGCTTAGCTGAACCTAGTGAGGCCGAATTTAATATGGTTGTCGGAGAACTTAACTTTCATCCGCTTGCAGTTGAAGACGCGATCAATGCCAAACAGCGGCCAAAAATTGAGGATTATGCTGGTCTAACCTTCTTCGTTTTGAAGACGGTATTCTTTGACAAGGCCGAGCAGGAAATCTCCACCGGCGAGTTAATGTGCTTTATTTCTGACCACTTTATTGTGATCGTGCGTCATGGCGAGGGACATCCACTTTCAACGGTTCGCCACGATCTAGAGCAGAACCCAGAGCTATTAAAGCTCGGCCCATTTGCCGTGCTACACGCGGTGGCTGACCGAGTTATCGATGGTTACACGGCCATTGCAACATCACTGGAAGAAGAAGTTGTTGGCGTCGAAAACAAAGTATTTAGTGGAAAGCGTCAAACATTTTCCCAAGAGATCTACTTCTTAAAGCGAGAGATCATTGAATTCAAGCATGCTATCGAGCCACTCATTCTTCCAATTAATAAACTAATTAGTGGAATGGTTACGGCAGTTCCAAAGGAAATAATGCCTTTCTTTCGTGATACGTCAGATCATTTATTGCAAGCTTGTGAACATGCATCCGGTTTGGATTCCCTAATTACTTCAGTTCTCGAAGCAGATTTAGCTCACATTCAGGTGCAACAAAACATTGATGTTCGCCGAATTTCGGCATGGGTTGCACTTGCATCTGGTCCGACGATGATTGCTGGCATCTATGGAATGAATTTCCAGCATATCCCGGAACTATCGACAAGGTATGGGTATTACGTTGTTATTGGGGTCATGGTCACGCTAACCGCATTTCTATTTCGCGGTTTCAAGAAATCTGGCTGGCTCTAATTTCCTAAACTAAGCTGCCGCGCATTTCAAATGCTCTCGCTACCCGCTCCACTGCAACAACAAAAGCTGCAGTGCGAAGGTCAACCTTGTACTTCTTGGATACTTTATGGGTATGGCTAAATGCCTTCTCCATCCGGGAATCTAATTCACTTCGAAATTTTTCAATTGACCAGCTAAATTCTTGGATATTTTGGGTCCATTCAAAATAGGAACCCATCACACCACCAGAGTTCGCCAGAATATCGGGCACGATTATTGTGCCACCCTCGTGGAGTTTGCGATCTGCGGCGCTTGTGAGCGGTTGGTTTGCTCCCTCAATAATGAAGTTCGCCTTAATTCGCGCAACATTCTCTTCATTGATAACCCCGCCAAGGGCGGCCGGAATAAGTACATCGCATTCAATTTCGAGAACCTCCGAAGAACCCAATCGATCTGAAACTTTCGCATCTGCCAGTGTGGGGTGGGCAACTAAAGATTGAACATTGAGGCCCTTTTTATTGACAATTCCTCCGGTTACGTCGGAAATAGCGATAACGGTCATACCCAACTCTTCACAACCAAGTGCGGCAAACTTTCCGACATTGCCAAAGCCTTGAATTACAACGGTGGCTCCCTTCACTTTCTTATCGTTTTGTTCAAGAGTTGCTGCGGCAATTCGGGCAACGCCGCGCCCGGTAGCCTCTTCACGGCCAGGTGCACCAAACAGTTCAACTGGTTTACCAGTCACACACGCAGGTTGGAATCCTTCAAGGCGATGAAATTCATCCATCAACCAGGCCATAGTTTTGGAATCAGTTCCCATGTCTGGCGCAGGGATATCCCGGTGATGTCCGAGCACGTGCACTAGTGAGCGAGTCCATCGTCGAATTATCTCTTCTTTTTCAATCGCAGTTAACTTCGTTGCATCCACAGCGACACCACCCTTTGCGCCACCAAAAGGCACATCAATTAGCGCGGTTTTCCAGGTCATCAAACTTGCTAAAGCACGTACTTCATTTAAATCAACATCCTGGTGAAAGCGGATTCCACCCTTTCTAGGACCACGAGCACTTGAGTGCTGGACTCGATAACCAGTCAATACTTCAACATCATCATTTCGGCGCAGCGGTATTGAAATTACGACTTCACGCTCACAGCTGCTTAAGGCACTGATCACACCAGGTTTTAGATTCAGCAACTCGCCAGCTCGAGCGACTCTCTCGTTAACTTCTGCAAATGGATTGTGCACCGTGGATTCAGCCATAGAAGAAAGGTAGGAGTCTGCACCAGATTCAGAAAGGGTAAAACGGTGACATTTGGGTGAACAGATTGAACTCCCGTGCGACTGAAGCAGTAATTCAATAAGTGTTCGCCCTCTGTTTAACTTCAAATTCCGAGTAAAAGGGTGTGTAACTGGGAACCTTGTATCACTTCCCTGAACCGTTCTATTGGGCGTCTGCCTATTCAAGAGGGGAGGTAATCGTGGAGCATGTAACAGAACAAGCAGAGTGCGATTTCTGCCATTCGAGCGAGCTTGAACTTCTCTATAACAAGACACGTGGTCTTCTAGTTCGATGTGAAGAGTGCGGTTTTTCATGTGTCGCTTCCAATGCGCACATAGATTCAGATACCATCAAAGTGCTAGCTAGCTAAACAGTTTGGGTGAATAGCTGTTGAGAGCGGCTACACTCAATTTCATGAGAAGTAAATTCCAGCTTTCACTGGTTCTGGTTATTCTAGTTGCTCAGTTCTTGCCCTTGAGCGCGATTGCGGCGCCAGATAAATACTCCACATTACAAAAGAGTGTAAGTTACAGAATTTATAAGCCAACAAACACATTAAAATTGGCACCGCTTAATTTTGAGGTTCGTCCCTGTCGATTATTTCCCACCAAGGATAAATACTTACTTGCAGGATTTGGCGGAATGGATTTGGGAATTGCGCTTGTGCAGACTTCGGCAGAATTTAACTGCACGGGAGTTGACCATCCCAAATCACTTGGCGCGGTCTTGATCAATGGAATCAAGGCGCAAGTAGGAATTTATTGCAATGGCGCTACGTGTACTGCGGCCAAGTTTGCCAGCGTTGGTGGTGAGATCACTTTTGTTGCTCCGGCGAGTAAGAAGTTGAAGGCGACCTTTATTCGAGTCGGGAGTCAAGGTGGCTTCACGCAAGCGCAGCTGATTGCCTTTGCTAAGGGTTTGCAGCCAGTCGGGTAGGCGTACTTACGCGTTAGGAGCGTCTAAGTGGCGGGAAGAAAGCACCTGCCAGTAGCGTTTACATCACTGATGCGCCAAATTGGCACGTCACGAAGGAGCTAAATTAATGGAAAGTTCGAATCCGGTCCTCAGTAAGGCTTTCGGTAGTCAGTCAAAACGAGGTTATGCCGCCTTTGAAACTTCATCACCAGTAGCAGCATCATCAGAGCAGCTCGATGCGCTCTATCAAGCACCAGCTGCATCATCGGCGCGCACAGGTCGCATGACGATGGATGACGTTGTCACACGCACTGGAATTCTCTTTACTGTTCTCGTAGTTGTCGGCGCCGCAACGTGGACCTTGAAACTCGGTGGTGGCGCAATTCTGCTGGGAGTAATCGGCGGATTTATTCTGGCCATGGTCAATACCTTTAGTAGCAAGGTGCGTCCAGGAGCGATTATCGCTTATGCAGGATTTCAGGGATTAGCGCTCGGCGGAATTAGTCGTGCCTACGAAACCATTTATTCTGGAATAGTTGGCCAAGCAATTCTCGGAACCATCTGCGCATTTACCGGTGTACTCATTGCTTATCGCAGTGGCCGGATTCAAGTAACACCTCGCTTCCAACGCATTCTGCTTGGTGCGATGCTTGGGTACTTATTACTTGCAGTTGTTGCAATATTTGTACCCGGACTTCGCAGTGGTGGTAGCGGACTTCTGATTGCAGCCGCTGGTGTTGCACTCGCAAGTTTCTTCCTAATTCTTGATTTCGATCAGATTGCTCAAGGAGTTAAAGCAGGTGTTCCAGAACAAGAATCATGGCGAGCAGCTTTTGGTCTTATGGTGACCGTTGTCTGGCTGTACCTCGAGGTCTTGCGCTTACTATCAATCCTGCGCAACAACGACTAACTAACTACTTACTCCAGAAGGGTCGGCGCTCTGCGTCGGCCCTTCTTCTATATTGCGAGTCTCT
>JBAXNY010000095.1:0-4282 GCA_037133535.1 Actinomycetes bacterium | reverse complement strand
CTTCAATGATTTATCACCGTAGGCAACTTCAACGATTAAGCCGCTGGCGCGAAGTTCGGCAGCTAATTGCAGCACGCGCGCCTTGCTCTCTGGTCCAAGAGGAATTAGGAAGAGATCACTGGTTGTTGGCGCCGGAACTTTACCTTCCGCCTCCAGTGCCAAAATCGCACGATCAACCCCGAGACCAAAGCCAATACCGCTGATGTCTTGGCCGCCAATCTCTCTCATTAAGCCGTCGTAGCGTCCGCCGCCGCCGATACCACTCTGCGCACCTAATTGGTGATGTACAAATTCAAAGGTAGTGCCGGTGTAATAGTCCAGGCCGCGCACCATTCGGGGATTGATCTCAAACTTAATTCCGAGTGCAGTTAGCAACTCCTGAACTTGGGCAAAGTGCTCTGCTGATTCTTGAGATAAGTAATCGAGCAGCCTTGGTGCATCAGACATCGCGCTGCGAATCTCTTCCCGCTTGTCGTCAAAGAGGCGGAGTGGATTTAATGCGGCACGTTCGCGTGTTGCCTCATCGAGATCCAATTTCGCAATGAATTTCACTAAATCGACCCGATGGGCTGCGCGCGATGCGCTATCTCCTAAAGAAGTCATCTGCAATGTGAAATTACTTAAACCTAGTGAGCGAAATGCGCTATCTGCCATTGCAATCATTTCAGCATCAAGTGCTGGATCTTCACTTCCAATTGCTTCTGCACCGACGGAATAGAATTGGCGATAACGTCCAGCTTGTGGCCGTTCGGCGCGAAAGTATGCACCTGAGTAATAAACCTTCACTGGAAGTGATCCGCGATCTAACCCATGTTCGATAACGGCGCGAAGTGCACCAACTGTTCCCTCTGGTCGCAAAGTTATCGACCTGCCACCGCGATCTTCAAAGGTATACATCTCTTTTGAAACCACATCAGTGGATGCACCGATGCGAGTAAAGAGTTCAGTATCTTCAAAGACTGGTAACTCCACTAACTCGTAACCATTAGATCCGATTACTCGCGCAAACTGATTGCGTACCCAAGAAAAAGTTTGCGACTTGGGTGGCATGTACTCGCTGACACCTTTAGGTGCTTGGAATTTCATTTCTGATACCCCAACTTCTGCAGGTAGGGATTACTTTTGCGTTCAATTCCCATAGTTGTTTCAGGTCCGTGACCTGGCAACACCCGCAAGTGATCCGGCAAAGGCAGAATCTTCTTCTGCAACGTCTGTGTCATCTCCGTCATTGATCCACCAGGCAGATCGGTGCGACCGATTGAGCCAGCAAATAGAACATCACCGCTGACTAGAAGTTCATCATCGATGGTAAAGATCATTGATCCCTTGGTATGCCCGGGCGCATGCATGGCAGTAATACTCATTCCGAGTAACTCCACGACCTGGCCACTGCGTAATTCTCTTACATCAGCGGGCTCAATGAACTCAGATTGAGCCAATGTCGCTGCAAATGCTGGACTTAATGCGCGCTCTGGGTGGGTAAATAACTCACGATCCCCGCTATGGATGTAGCTCGGGATTCCATAACCATCTGCAACTGCCCGAATCGAAAAGATGTGATCGAGATGGCCATGGGTTGCAATCACTGCAACTGGTTTGATTTTATTTTCCGCCAATAATTCTGCAACTTCATCACGTAAATCACTATCGCCATCCACACTCATTCCAGGATCGATGATGATTCCTTCACTTCCCGCCGATGGTGCAATCACCCAACAGTTAGTGGCATAAGCCGGCGCAGCGAAAGAGGAGACGATCATGGTTGCCCCTCTTCCTTGAGATCACTTCACTCACGCTCAGTTTTGGCCCTGAGGAGAGCGCTTTTGCGACACTTCGATACCTCAGGGTACCTTTGGCCCGCACGCGGAAGAACCATTGAAGCGCGCGAACATCCACTAATACCGTTAACGAGTGTCGCTTGCGACCTATCGCGCTGAGAAAGGATCTACATCTATGAGCATCGAAGGAACACCACAACTTCCCACCGTCGCATCACCTGCGGCAGCCCTCATAGGAGATCCCTCAGCATTTGGACGTGTCGCTGAAGATGGAACTGTTTATGTAAAGACCAGCACTGGCGAAAAAGTTGTTGGTTCATACCCTGGCAAGAGCGCAGAAGAAGCCCTCGCCTACTTTGTCCGTAAATTTGAAGTACTCGCATCTGAAGTTGTTCTCCTTGCTGCCCGCGTAAAAAGTGGCGCAATGGTTCCCTCTGATGCAATGCAAGCCGTTGATAAATTGCGCAAGCAGGTAGAAAATCTCAATGGCGTTGGCGATTTAAGTGCGCTCGCAAATTCAGTTGATCAGATTCTTCCGCTGATTGAAGGCGGTCGCGCCGCACATGAGGCCAAGAAAGCTGCTGAAGCTGCCGCGAAGGCAGAGCGCCGTACTGGAATCATCGAAGCAAAAGAGAAGATCATCGCTGAAGCAGAATCTCTTGCACTCTCTGAGAGCTGGAAGACAACTGGAGAGCGTTTGAAGACACTTCTTGATGAGTGGAAGGCTGCGCCTCGGTTAGATAAGAAGGCCGATGCCGATCTCTGGAAGCGCTTCTCATCTTCTCGCAATAAGTTTGATAAGCGCCGTCGCCAACACTTTGCAACCCTAGATGCCGCATCGAGTGCAGTTAAGGGCGCTAAAGCAACATTGGTAGAGCGGGCCGAGAAACTTGCGACCTCCACTGATTGGGTTGCTACAGCTCGCACCTTCAAAACCTTGATGGATCAGTGGAAGGCAGCCGGTCGTGGCAAGCCAAGTGATGATGCAAAACTTTGGGCTCGCTTTAAGGCAGCACAAGATGCATTCTTCGCTGCTAAGAACAGCGATCTTGAGCGTCGCGATGAGAGTCAGAAGAAGAATCTTGAGAAGCGCAATGCACTCATCACTGAGATCGAAGCCCTGTTGCCGATTACTGACATCAATTCAGTGAAGACCAAGTTCCGCGATCTCTCCACTCAATGGAGTCGAAGTGGCATGGTTCCGCGCGATAAGAAGAACGCACTTGATAATCGCTTTAACGCAGTAGCTGCAGCGGTTAAGGAAGCCGAAGAGATTCTCTGGCGTAAGAGCGATCCCACTGCAAAGGCTCGCGCCAATGACGTGGTTCGCCAACTCTCTGAAGCGATTGCAAATTACGAGAAGCAAGCTGCGAAATCTGAGGCCGCCGGTAATGCCAAGAAGGCAACTGAGGCACGTGAAGCAGCAGCTGCTCGTCGCGTTTGGTTAGCTGAAGCCGAAAAAGGTCTAGCTGAGTTCGCTTAATTATTTGTTGATCGGGCTACTTCGTAAACACCTTCAACTCGTCGTACTGCAACAAGGACCGTATCTAAGTGAATCGCATCTGCCATTTCGAAGGTGAAGCGTAGAACTGCGGTGCGATCTTTGGCAGTTGTTACAGCAGCGGTAAGAATGTTGACATGCTCCTCGCTCAAGATGCGAGTGACATCGGAGAGTAAACCAGGTCGATCAAGGGCCTCTACAACAATGTTCACTAAGAAAACACTTGCTGCACCGGCAAGCCATTGAACCTTGACTACTCGATCCATCTGATGTCGGCGTAAATCATCAGCATTAACACAATCAAAGCGATGGACTGAGACGCCACTGCCTCGGGTAATAAAGCCCATGATTTCATCACCAGGAACTGGCGTGCAGCAGCGAGCCAACTTCACCAATACTTCAGCACTGCCTTCAACAGCGATTGCACTGCTGGATCTGCGAAGGTGCGGAACTGTAACTGCACTACCGGGTTGATTGAGTGAGGCTTCTGGATGTGAATCATCAGAACCTAAAGTCGCTACCAATTTATCGACTACTGATGCCGAAGAAACATGCCCATCCCCTACTGCTGCATAGAGCGATTCAATATCGGGATAGCGAAGCTCATGGGAAAGTTCCAATAGAGAATGTCCAGCGAATATTTTCTGCAACGGCAGTCCCGCTTTGCGCATTTGGCGCGCAATAGATTCACGCCCCGCATCGATTGCCTCTTCACGTCGCTCCTTGCTAAACCAAGCCTTGATCTTGGAGCGAGCACGAGGGCTAGTAACGAAGTTGAGCCAATCCCGACTAGGTGCTGCATGCTCGCCCTTATTTGTTAATACCTCAACCACATCGCCATTTGCTAAGTGTGATTCCAACGGCACTAGTCGCCCATTTACTTTTGCACCCATGCAGCGATTACCCACTTCGGTGTGCACTGTGTAGGCAAAATCCACTGGGGTGGATCCGAGTGGCAGCGCAACAACATTGCCCTTAGGAGTGAATACGAAGACCTCCGGTG
>JBAXNY010000094.1:0-4370 GCA_037133535.1 Actinomycetes bacterium | reverse complement strand
GCAAGAATGAGATCAACGATTGCCTTTTCACTCGCCTTATCCATCTGGGTGGCAAAATCGATTGCCACCGACTTCGTGGAGAGTTCAAAATTATCCGGGCGCTGCAATAAGAGCTCGCCTGCGGTATGTGCCGCCTTGAGGGCGAGCGCCAGAAGTTCGCTGCGATCTACCGGTGCGCTCATAAGGCAACTCTATCTACCGCCTTGCCATCTCCCTTACTTTCGACAAGGGATGAGTTATTCTCACCCCGTGACTGAATTACGCGCCACTGGCAAGAGTGAAGATGGCAACTCCCTCACGCTCACTGATAGCGCCTCAGCCGAATACACCCTGCGCATCAGCGATTCATTGCGCTCGCTCGTTAATCAACAACGCCTGACTTCAGTTCCCGATGATGATGCACCGCGATTGTCGATTAAAGAGATTCAATCGCGCCTTCGATCTGGCGAATCGGCTGAGAACATTGCACGCGATGCAGATCTACCGCTTGAGAAAATTGAACGATTTAGCGGACCGATTATTCAAGAGCGCAGACACATCATCGACACTGCTCAGAACATCATTGTTGAGCGCGATCCCAATCGCGATCCATTAACTTTTGGCAACGCAGTTAATAAGCGTCTTGCACCACGACAGATTGATCTCTCCTCGCTTGAATGGAGCACGTGGCGGCTAGAAGATTCTTCCTGGATCATTCGTTTGACTTACCCCAATCGCGATGGAAGTGGCACTGCCGACTGGAGCTTTGATGCATCGCGCAAAGTTCTCGAACCACTCGATGAAGACGCTGAATGGTTTGCCGGTGGCGAAAGTTCGCCCTTTAAAAGTGTGACAACAACTACCGGCGTCATACATCCAAGTGCGCCTCGGGTGATCATCGATAGCGCACCAATTTCGCAACTACCAGTTGAGCCCACCGAAATTCCGCGGCTAGTCTCAATTCGCCCAGAAGAGGATGAATCTCTCACGGCAGAACTCGACGATGAAGAGGAAGTCGCACCCAAGCGCGCTTCAGTTCCAACCTGGGATGAAATTATGTTTGGTACTACTCGCAAGAGCGAGGATGAGTAACTTTTCTCGTTAAGTTGCGCTCGTCATTAAGAGCGGGACGTTCACTTCAGCTTCAGTAAGCGCGCCGTGATGGCCCACCATTGCGCTCTCCTTATCCACTCGTTCTGGATCAATCAGAATTAAATTCTTCGCTGGAATCACAATCAAATCTCCCATGCGTTCGCTGGCATCAGCGCTGACTTCTGCACCAAAGAGCCCGGCCTCAATTGCACTGCTACGAGTGTGTACTTCAGCGCGATTGGCAAAGTGCGTGCGCCACGCACCAGCGACATCGTCAATCTGGGCCGGCGATGGCTCTGCGGCGCTGAGATAGAGATGGCGAGCTCGGGGCTCACCTGCAATAGTGCCAATCTCTGTGAGCAAATGATTGCCCTCGCCTAATACTTCCTTCTCCTCAACATTGACCATTCCATGATCTGCGGTGAGCCAAATTCGAGTTCCGACCGGTAATTGAGTAATTAATTCACGTGCAACAGAGTCGACATAGCGCAGCGCAACTACCCACTCATCTGATCCCACACCAAAGGTATGCCCGGCAACATCGAGCTCATTAATGTAAACATAAGCAAATGCAGGTGGATTTGTGAGTGCCAATTGAGTCTGCATGATCATGTCCCGCAGTACATTGGCACCGCGATAATTAGCACCGCGAAATACTGCGCGAGTAAATCCACTTCCTTCGTAACGCTTTGCTGCAATGTGTGAAACTGAAACATTTGCTTCCATCGCCCGCTGAAAGAGCGGTGTTACCGGTTGCCATACTTCGGGATCTACTCGCTCATCCCACTTCAAGGCATTGAGAATTCGTCCATCACTGCGCGGAACTCGCACTGTGTAACCCAACATGCCATGTACGCCAGGCAATTGCCCTGTCATCAAGGTCGAAAGACTCGATGCAGTAGTACTAGGAAAGGCAGTTGTAATTGGTGATTTCGATTGCATTCGAGAGAGAACTGGGATCTCTGATGCATATTCACTCAGAACATTGGCACCTAAGCCATCAACCAAGAAGAGAACTTCGCGTCCAGTTGGAGATGGGGTGCAGTTGATTTCATCGAGTAAATCGGCGACTCCCAAACTGGCAAAGATCGAACTCGCCACCTGAGATAAATGCACGGCGTAATCATCTCCTAATTTCGATCCTTGAGTGCAATTACATAGCCACTATCGCGGGTGGCTGCCACGGTTTTCGCACTTTTATTGGCAGAATCACCGCCATGGCGAAAGCAAAAGCACCTGCAAAGGGCAAGAAGGTCGTTGGCCCAAAGCCTGGTGAATATGCCGGCAAGATTGTTGACATCGATGTTTCATCGGAGATGTCCGAATCATTTTTAGAATATGCATATTCTGTTATTTATTCACGCGCACTTCCCGATGCACGTGATGGTTTAAAACCAGTTCACCGTCGCATTCTCCATCAGATGGCAGATATGGGACTTCGCCCAGAGCGCGGCCATGTTAAGAGCGCGCGTGTTGTCGGTGAAGTCATGGGTAAGTTGCACCCACATGGTGATGGTGCCATTTACGATGCGCTCGTTCGTATGGCGCAATCTTTCTCAATGCGATTGCCACTCATTGATGGTCATGGAAACTTTGGTTCACTCGATGCTGGTCCTGCTGCAATGCGTTACACCGAAGCTCGTCTTGCTAATGCGGCGATGGCGATGGTTGCAGAGACCGATGAAGATACCGTTGATTTTGGACCTAATTACGATGGCCAAATTCTTGAACCCCTTGTCTTGCCATCTGCCTACCCCAATCTCCTTGTCAATGGTGGCTCTGGAATTGCAGTGGGTATGGCGACAAACATGGCGCCACATAATCTTGGTGAAGTAATCGCTGCAACGAAGTTTCTGATTGAAAATCCTAAAGCTACGGTAAAGCAGTTAATGAAATTTATTCCTGGGCCAGACTTTCCCACCGGTGGCGAGATTGTTGGCACCGAGGGCGTTCTTGAGGCTTATGCCACAGGTAAAGGCTCATTCAAGATTCGGGCCCGTGTTGAAATTACAAAAGTTTCATCGCGGAAAATGGGAATTGTTATTAAGGAACTTCCCTTCACAATTGGCCCGGAGAAAGTTGTCGAGCGCATTGCAGATTTGGCAAAGGCGAAGAAGTTGCAAGGAATTTCAGACATTATCGATCTCACTGATGGCCAAACTGGCACCAACGTTGTTATTGAATTGAAGAATGGTTTCGAGCCAGAGCAAGTCCTTGACCAGCTCTACAAGCTCACTCCCCTGGAAGATGGCTTCTCGATCAATGCTGTGGCACTTGTTAAAGGCAAGCCACTGACATTAGGTCTGCGTGAACTCCTCCAAGTCTTTATCGATCACCGGATTGAAGTAGTTCGTCGCCGCTCTGAGTTCCGCAAAGCCAAAGCAACTGCTCGTCTCACCTTGGTTGATGGTTTACTCAAAGCAATCATCGACATCGATAAGGTAATCAAAATTATTCGCGGCAGCGATGATGCCCACGAAGCAAAAGTTGAATTGATTAAATCCTTCAAACTCAATGATGAGCAGGCCACTTACATTCTTGATATGCCACTTCGTCGCCTCACCAAAATGAGCAAGATTGAACTTGAAACTGAATCGAAGGAGTTGAAGGCAGCGATCGCCAAACTCAATGCGCTGCTCAAGAGTGAAGAGGCAATTAAGGCTCAAGTAGCTACTGAACTTGATGAAGTATCAAAGGCTTTTGCAACACCACGTCGCACAACAATCGCTAGTTAAGCATCGATCCGTTCGCGGTCGATATCTGCTGTTGCAATAAAGTCCTTACGAGGGGCTACTTCATTGCCCATGAGTAATTCGAAGATCGCCTCAGCTGCAACGCCATCTTTCACTGTGATTCTGCGCAGCGTGCGGGCATCTGGATCCATTGTGGTTTCGCGCAATTGATCTGCATCCATCTCGCCTAAACCTTTGTAACGCTGAATTGGCTCTTTCCACTTCTTGCCAGATTTAGTTAATTCGGCAGTGAGCTTCTTCATCTCTTCATCCGAGTAGGTGTAGTTAAATTCGCCCTTCTTGCCACCGCCGCCCATAGTCTCAATCCGGTGCAGCGGTGGAATTGCCGCAAATACTCGTCCTGCATCAATCAAGGGGCGCATGTAGCGATAAAGCAGAGTCAGAAGCAGACAGCGAATGTGCGCACCATCAACATCGGCATCGGACATCAAAATGATACGACCGTAACGCGCTTCACCGAGATTGAAGGAGCGACCAGAGCCGGCGCCGATGACTTGAATAATTGATGCGCACTCTGAGTTGTCGAGCATCTGCGATAGCGATGCC
>JBAXNY010000093.1:0-4435 GCA_037133535.1 Actinomycetes bacterium | reverse complement strand
ATATATTTCTCGGAGATAGTTTTAGCTTGCAACTTAATTGCCTTCTCAAGTTCTTTTCCAGCAGCTTCCATATCTTCAAGTGAGCCCTTTTCTTGGGCTTGCACTAAGCGGTCGTAATCCTCTTGTGGGAACTTCGCATCGATCGGTAAGTAACAAATCTCGCCCTCAATACGGCCAGGAAGTTTGATCGCAAATTCCACGAGTTCGCGTGAACCAACTTTGATATTGACGTTGGCCTCGTATTGATCGTGAGTAAGAATATCTTCAAGTTGGCGGGCGAGCTGCACTTCGCCCCAGCCGCCGCGGCTCTTCACATTGGTGAGTACTCGCTTGAGATCGCCCACACCGGTGGCAAGTGATTGCATCTCACCCAAACCTTTATGAACTTGCTCAAGTCGCTCACTCACAGATTTAAATGATTCACCTAGACGCTTCTCTAGAGTCTCGTGCAATTTCTCATCCACGGTGGCACGCATCTGCTCGAGTTTAATTTCATTCTCTTTGCGCATCTCCACCATCTCTTTCTGGAGTGATTCGCGCATATTTACTAAAACTTGTTCGAGTTCGAGGCGACCATTAGCGGCATCTTGGCGGGAGAGTCGAGCATTGCCATCGAGTGATTCATTAAATTTTGTGAGTCGCTCTTCAACGCTCTTGCTATTGCGATCGAGCGTTTCGCCGAGTTCGGAGCGCTGTCTCTTAAATTCATCTGCGAGCTGGGCACCATCTACGCCACCCTGTGCTGCACCTATTCCTGGACCTGGCGCACTTTTGCGCAGCAATAGGAGAGCGGTAATAGCAACATTGACGAGCACCACTGCAATGATCAGAAAATTCATTCTCTCTCCTTTATCTAAGTTGAGTTTATTGGCTCTTCATCGCGCGGTAAAACTCTGAGATATCTGTGCCAGATTCAGGCGCAAGTGATGCACCAACTCCACCGTAATCAAGCAGCGTCAAGAAGACCTTGCCCTCTGTGGCGATGGCCCCGCCCAGTGCGAGCGATACCTTTTGGTAGGCAAATTTTCCACTGGCACAATCTGGATCGCATTGATTGCGGAAATAGGTACCGGTGCCGACTGCCCCCTTAACGCCCCATGTGCTCCAAGAAATCTTCTCGATTCCTTCGTAACCATCGGCACAGGCAAAGAGAATTGCATCTGGCCTACTCACTTGAGTTTCGCAATCAAAGGTAAGTACTTGATTTGCAGGAGTAGCGGGATCTGCTGCCGAGGTAGGTGAGGGCCAGGCAAATTGTGGTGGCGCATCCGAATCGGAAGGGGCCTCAATCGACGTAACCGCGACGCTCTCGTGCTTCAACGATGCATAAGCAAAGAGAGCCGCACCGACTGCAACGAGAATAACTGCACTGAGAATAAGAAGTATCCAGATCGCGCGATACTTGCCTGACTTCTCGCTACTCATGATGGAGAAAGTACCCGTATTAGGTGACAAATCAGGGATACTTTCGCAACACACCGCACTACCTCGCGCCACTGTCACCTATGGCACATAAGGTTTTTCTTGTTATGAGCGATAAATTTCTCGAACACCTGCTGGCCGATGAGGGACGCATCCATCCCAACGCCTCACACATCTCCACCGTCATCGATGCCCCTGGGCGCTCATTCCAAGGACTCTGCACCTGCGGCTGGAGCTCAACCTTCACCCATTACGAAGAGGCCGATCTCCTCCGCGCCATGCACGCTCACGCGGTGCGCACCTTCGACTCGTATCGCTAACCCACGCCGAAGGCGCCAGAACCTCGACTCGCCGAGCTATGTCGGCTACTGCCTGTAACTTCTCACTTCCCCTCATTGAGGGCAGGTAAGGAGAGAGATGCACGATAACGATCGAGGAAAGCGCAATAAAGCAAAAGAGGATGCGCTCTGGAAAGAGTTAGCAACACAAGAGGGTGCCGAACGCGCCGACACCATGGTGGAGTTAAGCCACATTGTTTTTCATCGCGGTGATCATCAAGAATCACTCGCGCTCTGCGAAAGCGCTCGCGAGATTTATGAATCACTAGGCGCAGCAGGATCAAATAGTGAATTGGTACACATCAATCAGGGGATTGCCTATTCACTTCGCAATTTAGATCGACACAATGAAGCAGCCGAAGCTGCCGACCGCGCCGCATCACTTCTGCGCGAAATCGATCCACCGCGCGCTGCAGATATGTTGCGCACTGAAGGAACCTTCTGGTTCAGCGCGAAAGAATTCCAGCGCTCGCTCGATTGCCATCTAGAAGCAACAAATACGCCAGATCCAGAGATGAATGATTACAACTATGGCGTTGATTTCTATAACGTAGCAATCGCTGCTGCGCGATTAAAGAAATGGGATTTAGCTATTGAAAAATTCTTAGCATCACGCGAATTCTTCAAGCGCGACAAGGCGGCCTACCAAGTGGGTTGCACCGATGAAGAGCTTGCTGGTTGCTATGTCGAAGTGGGTAATGGCGTCGAAGCACTGCATCACGCTGAGAAGGCGCTGGATTTGGCCAATACCGTTATCGATGATGATCGCCTCTATTGGGCGCGCCTTCGAATGGGCCAGGCCCATTTACTTCTGGCTGATTTCGAGAAGAGTGAAGAATTCCTCCAATCAGCCCGTGACTTAGTTGCACGAGTACCAGTAGATTTCGAGCAAGTGATCAAGATCGATCACGAAATGGCACGCCTTCGTATTTCGCAAGGTCGGGTCAGTGAAGGGCAAGAGATCTTGCGCCGAGTGGCCACAATTGAAGAGACTGTAGGGGAGGCGTAATGACACAAAATCTCAAGCCTTATGTTCTCTATGAAGTTGGACTTGAATCGCTCCAGTTGAAACTCAGCTCCGGAGCTGTATATGAATTTCCAGACACGCTTGCCAACGGGCGAGCAAATTACATTCTCTTTGAAGAGTTGCTCCGCAAATTAACCGGTCTGAGTAAGGCCAAGCACTCTGATCACGAGGACAGTAATGGAAAAACTTTCGAACAGAAAGCCTACAAGGACCCCGCAATTTACCCTGATCCTGATGATGATTTTTTCCAAACCAGTGCATCTACAACATTTGGTGCTAATAACAATGGACCAAAGATCAAGAAACTTTTGGAGGGTGGAGATTACGATTCAGCCTTAGCAATCTGTAAAGAAACCGGCTACAACAAGAACGATTTCTACATCTACACAAATACAAAGCAGTTCAACGTCTCTTTCCCACTGCGCTATTTTGTAATGCCGAAAGCTGATGTTTTAGTTAATCTGGCAACCCATGATCCACGCTTGGTAAATCGGAAGACCTTGCTCGCAAAAATTACCGAAACCGTAGTTCTTTAATCCACATCATCTAGTGGAAGTTCATCATTCTCTGGCACTTTCATCTTCGGATCGCCAAAGATGTATTCATTCAGTAGGTAATTGACTTCAACGATGGAGAGCGCTTCGGTGTAGGCGGTATTGCGATAGAAGCGTGAGAAATCAACGTTCTGTAGGGCTTCAAGGGCTTTAGGGTGATTAAGTTTGAGAAACATCTGTGTGGTATTGGGCTTGCGCGGGAAATCTGTCTTTACGGTGCCGCAGCTGTAGCCAAAGCAGGTGAGGGAAACATCGGCCTCATCGAATTTACATTTGATGATGACCTTCATGTCTGTAACACCGTAGAGCGAGCGGATTGAAGTGTCGCTGCGCTTCCAATATTGAATGCAGGTGCGCAGATTGTTCTTGGCGTAGGCCTGTTCACCATTCTCATCAACATAATTGATGTCGAGATCATCATCTCGAATCAGGTGAAAGCGGCGATCAAGTTTGTTCTGGACGCTCCATTTACGCCATGAACGAGGAACGATGAAAACAATGAGGTCGGAGTATTTGGCGGCGTGATTAAAGAATGGAATCGAAAGGGAATTGCAGCGACCAAATGGGGGATTAGTGACAGTGATTGCACCTTTGAGAGAAAGGTGCTGATCGAGAAAACTTCCTAATTTCACGAGTGGATGATGTGGTTCGATGTCCCAGCTTTCGACATCTTTGATCCCAGCTTGTTGCGCTGCGGCAATAAAACTTCCAGTGCCACCTGCTGGTTCGAGGAATGGATGTTTTTTAAGATCTGGAACGAGAGTTTTAAGAACATCGAATATTTCCTTCGCCGTCTCGGGCGGGGTATAGAACTGCTCTTTGCCAGTGACGCGGCGGTTGCCAAGTTTTACTTTCGATTCACTCGCTGACTTGGCCATGAGGTGAAGTTACCTCATGCGCACGACAAAGTATTGGTGCAACTCATCTTCGCTCGCGCCTAGAGCGAAAAGGATGGGTATTCGTCTGTGACAAGCAAGATTGCATATCCATAGATGCGATTCCAATAGGCAGAGATGCTAGAAATTCCCTCGGCATACGATGACGACAATTTTCCAGTGGAGAGGATGCCGATCCAGGCCAGAAAGATTAAAAAG
>JBAXNY010000092.1:0-4474 GCA_037133535.1 Actinomycetes bacterium | reverse complement strand
GCGCCATTTGGTTTTGATGCGGGAGCTTATGCATCCTGCTACTTCCTCATCACAATCCTTAACGTGGTGCACTTATTGCTTACGATCTTTATCTCGCTAGGTAATTGGAATCGCACTCGACTTGGTCTTTACAAGGCCGATCACTGGCATGTAGATATCGTCAACATCTGGTGGATCTGGATGACTGTCTCTTCACTACTTGGGGCATTTGCACTCTCTTTCCCCAACTAATCGCCATAGGAGACTTGACTAGTATTGTGCTGTGAAAGCGCAACGCTCTTCGTGGCTTCCGATTTACATCGCTCTAGGCATTGTCTGGGGCTGCTCATTTATCTTCATTAAGTTGGGCTTGGAGTTTCTTACTCCAGTTGGTGTGGCTTTTGGCCGCTGTTCATTGGGGGCATTAGCACTTCTTGTTATTTCTCGTATTCGCAAAGTCTCATTACCTAAAGATCGAAAACTCTGGTTTCACTTATGGGTGGTCTGTCTTTTACTCAATGTCATTCCCGGAATTCTCTTTGCGCTTGCTGAAACAAAGGTAACTTCAGTTTTGGCGGGAATCATTAATGCAGTAACACCACTGATGACCCTGCTTGCAATCATGATTGCATTTCGCAATGAGAAACCCAAACGCAGCCAAGTAATTGGTCTGCTCTGTGGCTTTATCGGTGTATTAGTTGTATTAGGTGCATGGCGTGGTCTTGGTGTAAATCCACTTGGCTCAGTTCTTGCACTCCTACTGGCAGTTGCTTGTTATGGAATCTCATTTCCTTATATGCGCACCTTTGTGATCCCACATCAACTTCGCCCCGAAGCACTGGCGACCACTCAAGTGAGTTTGGCAGCTCTTACTCTTTTGCCGCTCTATCTCTTTGATGGAGTAGCAAAGGATGAGTACCGACTCGGGCCCGTGCTTGCCATGTTAGCGCTAGGAATTTTCGGTAGCGGTATTGCCTATATTTGGAATTTCACAATTGTCACGGCTGCTGGAAGTGCCATTGCAAGTTCAGTTACTTACGTAACGCCACTTGTCGCAGTGATTGTTGGGGTTATCTTTCTTAACGAACCACTGTCATGGAATGAACCAGTAGGCGGCCTGATTGTTTTACTCGGTGCCGCGATTGGGCAAGAGCGAATTCGTCTTAATCGATCTGGAAGCCATCGCGAATAGCACCAAGTTCCATACCGGCTTTTGCGTGATCGGTATTCTCACCGCGTGCTAATTGTGCAGCATGCGCAGTCTTATGCCAGCGCTCTTCGATTTTGCCAAAGCGCCATAGTGCAAGAGCGAAGGCCCAGATGACAACGAATAACCCGACGATGATGTAACCGGCAGAGTTCAAGTTAAAGCTGATTGCATAATTCCAGAAACCACCATTTAAATTCAATTGATTTGCAAGTACTTGAAGCAGTTCTAATCCGCCAACAAAGAAGGCGACAGTTACTGAAAGTCCTGTGATCACTATGTTGTAATAAACCTTGCGTACTGGTTGCGAGAATGCCCAACCGTAAGCAAAGTTCATGAATGAGCCATCAATGGTGTCGAGTAGTGACATGCCACCTGCGAAGAAAAAGGGAAGTGAAAGAATTGCCCACCAGGGAAGTCCAGCGATTACTGAAGAACCGGCAAGAACAAGAAGACCAATCTCGGTTGCGGTATCAAAACCTAGACCAAAGAGAATGCCCAGTGGATACATCTTCCAACTAGCATCGATGCGGCGCGCAATGGGCCCAAAGAAGCGCATCAGCAAACCGCGGGAATTTAAATGCTTCTCAAGCTCTTCTTCGTTGTAAAGACCCTTGCGCATCGCAGAGAAAACTTTCACGATGGAAAGAAGAATAACAAGGTTGAGAATCGCAATGAGCATAAGGAATGCGCCAGATACCGATGTTCCAATTAATCCGGTGTAATGATGAAGTGATGAATTCTTGTCATTGAGTTGCACGCCAAGGGCTTTAATTCCAAAGTTAAGTAAGATCGCAAGAACTGCAACAACCGATGAGTGACCCAATGAGAAGAAGAAGCCAACTGCGAGCGGGCGCTTGCCTTCACTCATTAACTTACGTGTCGTGTTATCGATTGCGGAAATGTGATCGGCATCGAATGCATGGCGCATTCCAAGTGTGTAAGCGAGTGCAGCCGTTCCCCAACCAAAGAGCGTGCCATTGGAGAGACGGTAATGGCCAGAAGTTGCCCGCCACATCAAAAGCGCACCAAGGAGGTGAAGCAGTACGATAAAACCAAACATGGCGAAGATTCGACGCCACTCATCAGGTTCTAGGCGCTCTCTGAGCCTGAGTGCAGGCTTTTGAGTGAGTATTTGGTTCATGGCGCTCTATCCTTAGCGATGTAATTGGTGTACTAGATGCAAACGACTTGCATCTACAAGGGTACGCCCGAGCTTGCCTAACGTCCACACGAAATTGAGGGGAAGATGATGCGTCGACTCGTCACATTCATAGTTCTCCTTCTGGCCATTTCGCTCTCACCTGCCGTATCTCAAGCGGCGCCTGTCACCAAGTGCGGCTGGGATAGCTCACCAGGTTGGGTGGCTCGCGAAAATGCCCTACCCGGTTATCAAGATTGGGCCAAAGGGATTCGCTTGGGCTTTACCAGTGATTACCCATTCGGCATGCAAGATAAGAAGACACAGTCCTATCTTGATGCTGGTTATAAATCAAAATATGTTCAAGGCTGGCTCGATAGTTCAAGTGCAACGTGTGGCCAGAAGGTGGCGTTGCATCTTCGTGGCAATAGTGAACCAGTAATTATCTCGCTCTTTCGGATTGGCTACTACGGCGATACTGGCGCTCGCTTGGTGAAGAAAATTATTACGGCACGAGTAAGCGAGCAGACTCGAATTAATGTGAGCCCAGCTCCAGAGAAAATTGTCTATAGCGAGTGGCCTACTTATTTCGAATTTACACCTGATGAATCAACTCCACCTGGAGAATATGTATTTCGACTCGACGATAAATATGAGAAATCAACCCTGGTTCCACTCACAATTGTTGATACTCAATCAACTGCGCCGCTCACTTTTGTCTCTTCAGTATTTACCTGGCAGATGTATAACCACTGGGGTGGCTACTCTGCCTACAAAGGCCCAAATTTAAAGCGAGCCACTCGTGGTGTTGTGGCATCTTTCAACCGCCCCTATGACGGTGATGGCTCCGGACAGTTGCGCTACATGGAAGCACCGGTAATTTCCAAGGTTGAGCAATTAGGAATTGATACCAACTACATTACTGACTTCGAATTAGATTCAAGCCCTTCTGCGATTGCGCGGACGAAGTCAGTTGTATTTGGTGGACATGCTGAATATTGGACTAGCAATATGCGCAAGAACATGGAGTATGCAATTTCCCACGGTGTAAATCTCATTAACTTAGGTGGTAATGCCGCTTATAACCGACCAGCGCTGCAGAATAAGAATCGCGAATTAGTGATGTGGCGTGACTCTGGGTTGGTAGATCCCAATGGGAAAGATCCGCTTCTTGCCACACGTGCGTGGCGCGATGCACCTATTAACCAGCCAGAATCGCTCCTTTTGGGCTCACAATATGTCGGACTTGGATTAAAAGCTGATTACACAATCACTCGCCCTGGCGTCTGGCCGATGAGTGTGCTGCCGACTTTAGAAACACTTAAGAATGTCGTCGGTCGGGAAGTTGATTCAGCACTTTACTCAAAGGGACCTGCGGTGCAAGTTTTGGCACGAGCTCAAGTGACATTTCGTAAAAAAGTTATTGAGCCGATGGCTACCTACTACAACACCGAGAGCTGGGCCGGAGTTATCAATGTTGGGACAAATGGCTGGGTCTGCGGCATGGAAAATATCTGTCCGTGGCATCCAGGAATTCCACTTGAAACACAAGCCGCGGTCCAGGCGATTACTGCTGAAATTTTAATTGAGGCGGCAAAGGGACCACTCGGTAAGACTCATCCCGCGAAAGTGGATTTACCAGCTCGTCCTTAACTCTCTTTACGTCCACCAATGAATGCTTCGGCCCGGAAAAGGGCTAGACCTAATTTTGGCAAATCTGAGTTCTTACGGAATACCAAATAACGTGGCAGCCACTCTGGTCGAAATTTAGAGTTAAATCTAAAGAGCGATTCCATTTGAATCCAGCGCGAGAAGAAGAGCAGAACATTTCGCCATGACTTGATAACGGGCCCGGCACCAAGTTGTGCGCCGCGTTCAAAGACGGCGCGGAAGGCGGCAAAGTTGAGCGAAAACTTTTCGATGCCATTTTCGCGCGAATAGTTGATGAGTGCATCAATCATTAATTCATTAATACCTGAATCAGATGAAGGTGAGCGGCGCATAAGATCAAGTGATAAATCTCGCTCACCCCACGGAACAAATTGCAACACTCCTTTGAGTTGCTCATCTTTATAGGCGGCAACAATGAGCAGGTCCGGTTCATCGCTCTCGGCAATTCGTCCCAGGCCCATCATGAAACCGCGCTC
>JBAXNY010000091.1:0-4482 GCA_037133535.1 Actinomycetes bacterium | reverse complement strand
GCTTTGCGAGTACTGGACCAGATAACACTCTTATCTCGACGAAATGCAAAGTAACCGATTGAGTCAGTGCTATTTGTTTTTAGGAGGGATCGCAATTCATTTTCTTCGGCTTGACTCATTACCGATTGTGGTGGGTTTGGCCTCAGCAAAGTTAAAAGTGGGAGTGCAATAGTAAGAATTCCCATACCTAGCATTGCATGAGAGAAAATATATTCTTCGCGGTGACTTACGAAGGTAAGTGGTCCGTGAATGCCAAAGAAACTATTGATCAGTGTATTGATAACCGAGATAGGAGTGGGATCTCCACCGAATAATCGATCTGGGAGAAAGAGCAAGGTAATTCCGATAATCACAGTCGTGATAAGGAATTGCAAAAATGTGACAAAGGCCTGTCGGATTCTGGTGCGCTGTGGTTTTGCGTAAAACTCCTTGCGGATGATCAGTAGAAAGAGAAACATCAGAATTGAAGTCCAGCGAATGGTGTGAGTCGATCCACTAAAGCCCAAATAGATAGCAATTAAAAGTACAAATTGTGTTGTTAAATAGGCGGTATGACTGCGCCGACCTAGGGCGAAGGAGAAGGTAATGATGATCGCGCTACTTAAAATTGTTGCAGTTGTTGCTAATCCCGCACCTGGGTTGGGAAGAATATCCTTGAGCAGAACTACCTCACGTAAATAGCGATGTTGGGTGGCCTGATAGATGTTCAAGGCGCCAAGGAGGAGAAATACCCGAGAGGTCAGTAGCACTCCGCGCTGGGACCACTTGGCTCCGGCCTCTGACTTACTCTCTCGCTTAGCCGTCGTCGCCATGGAATTGAGTATAAGGTGAGGCAAAGCAAGGGGGAGGTGCTCGTGAGCGAAGACGAAGAGGATGAGATCCTTACTGAAGAAATGTTGTGGGATCGAATTCCAGAAGTCCAAGGCGAAGAACGAGCAAGCACCTATTACGAATTAAGTGCCAGAATTTATGCGCGTGGCCAATATGATGAAGCGCTCGCACTGGCTGAAACCGCATGTGATATTTATGCCGAACTTGGTGAAACTGCACCGAGTGAAGGATTAGCACAGGCCTACTCAGCAATTGGTTATAACTTAAATCAACTCAAGCGCATGAGTGAAGCAGCTACAGCTATGAGTAAGGCAGTTGAGTTGTTGCGCAAGAATAAATCACCAATTGCGTTAGAACTAGCCTGCACCTTGGGCGAGTGGTGGTACTCCTCGAAGAATTACGAGCAAGTGATTGCAACGATGGAAGAGTGCGCTCAGGAACATCTTGTCGATGGAAATGAACTCGGTGCGGCAAGTGATCTGCATTTAATTGGTTCGGCCTATCGCAAAATTGGAAAGTATGAATTAGCGGCAGAGTCTTACTTAGAGGCACGCGCTCTCTACAAGCGAAATCGCGAAGTGATTCATGTGGCGCGCTGCGATCAGAAATTAGCTGCCTGTTATGTCGAATTAGGCCAAGGCGAATTCGCGCAAGAGCGTGCCAGAAAAGCGATGGATGTATTCCAAACCGCGCATGAGCATGAGCGCCAGAATTTTGCCTTCTTTGAATTGGGTAAAGCCCAAGTGCTATTGGAAAATTTTGAGGAGAGCCTTAATACCCTCGAGCAAGTGCTCCAAGTCGCAACGGAAGAGAGCGAACGCGACCTCGAATTTATCGTTGAAATCGAGAGCAAGATTGCGCAAGTAATGCGCAAAGTTGGCCGCGAGAGTGAAGCAGTAGAGATTGAACGTCGCTTAGCGAGTGTGGCAGAGGTCCTTAACGAGGCAGATGCTGCAACGCCCAGTGATACATCGCTATAGCACCAGCTGCTGAAGCATTCATCGATCGGGTCGAGCCATACTGTTCGATTGCATAAAGCACGGAACAGGCCGCGATTGCTTCCTCTGACATTCCAGCCCCTTCTTGGCCAAAGAGCAGCACACAACTCTCTGGCAGCGCCGCAGACTCTAGTTCTTTAGATCCAGGAACGTTGTCGATACCAACAATAGGAACGCCGCTCTTATCAGCCCACTCTTTGAACTCTGCAATAGTGGCGTGATGTTGCACCGTTAAATATCGATCGGTAACCATTGCACCGCGCTTATTCCAATCGCGTTTACCAACGATGTGAACACCTGAAACATTGAAGGCATTTGCAGTTCTTACAATCGATCCAATGTTGAGATCATGTTGCCAATTCTCAATTGCAATCTGTAATTTGTGACGCTTGGTATTGAGATCGGCGACGATCGCTTCAACGCTCCAGTAACGATAATGATCGAGAACATTGCGACGATCACCATTTTCTAAAAGCTCAGGATCGAAATGTTCCTGCGTCGGCCAAGGTTTCTCATGTGGTCCAACACCGATTACTGGGAAAAATTCACCAGGACCAATATCTGCTGGTGGGATCGCCATGTGCTAAATCTAGAGCATTAAGATGGCAACCATGCGCCTGCGCTTACTGATCGCCATAGTCACTACATCACTCATTGTGATGCCGATGGCAGGCGCCGTCGTCACTGCCCCATCTGAAATTGCTCGAGTATTTGGCTTGGTCTCAGATCGTGATGCTCTGGCTGCTCCAGCAATGATTTTGATCGATCGCAACACTGGTGAAGTTATTTATAAGCGAGATTCAACTTCAGCCAGACATCCCGCATCTGTAATGAAGATTCTCTCGGCGACTTCAGTTTTAGAGTACATAGATCCGCAGAGCTCTTTTGCTACAACTTTATATTTAGGCAAGAAGAGCAATGCCGTGGTCATTAACGGTTCACTCGATCCTTGGATGACAAGTAGCGCAGTGAGCGCAAAAAAAGATGGCCGAGTCTGGTCTCCATACTTAGCAAATAAGGCGATCGCTGCGGTGAATGAGCGAATGGGCAAGAAACCAACGACCATCACTATTTACTACAACGGACTCTTCTCAACTGATGTCGTAAATATCCGCCGTACGCTGCGCGCAAAGGGTGTTGCTGCCTACATCAAGCAAGTTGATTCGAAACTTATTCCCTCACTCATTGGCGATGAAGTAGTCACAGTGAATTCCACAAGCGTTTCCAAGATGCTTAAGTTTGCACTTCTATGGAGCGACAATCTTTTGAGCGAGCGTCTGGCCCGACTTGCAGCGCGAGCTGCGGGTAATTCATTTGATGACAAGGGTGTAGATCTCACCTTTCACACTTTGTTGCAAAAGCTGGAGATTGATTCGAGTCAATTAGTAGTTGGTGATGGATCAGGACTTTCGGAGAAGAATCGAGTAAGTGCAGAAATTATCGCAACTTTGTTGGTAAAGACTCGGCTAGATCCCAAATTTCAGTCACTCTATGATTCGCTGCCAGTGAGCGGAGTCTCCGGTACATTGGCAGATCGATTTACCAAAGATGCGCCAGCCGGTGTTGGTTTAATTCATGCAAAGACTGGAACACTCAATGGCACAGTAAGTTTGGCTGGTTTTGTTACTGCAGCCGATCGCGAGTATGTATTTGTTGGAATTGCCGATCGAATTCCCCGTACTTCTCTGGGACGTAGCCGAGCACGAACTTCCTTCGATCGAATACTCTCTTTAATTGCATCGCCAAAAATTCTTAGCGAAATTCAATTTCCTGATACAAAGACGGCTTAGTCGTCGCCTTCTCCGCCTTCGTTATTCTCGCGACCTTCTCCACCATGACCCTTTGGCGCTTTAGTGATGGGATTTGCTGGAGCAGCCTTTGTTGGAGCAGTCACTGTACGACTGTGAGTAGTAGGAGTTGCTGAATTAATAGCAACTGCCGGTGTTGCAGATGATTGGGAAATAACTGGTGAGTCCGCATTTGCAGCCGGTTCTTGGTGGAGATTGGCATAAGCAACTCCAGCTAATACGGCAGCAAGTGGAAAGGCGAGAAGGGTTACTTTCGCCGACTTCTTGAAGCGGCTAGGAGAGTTAGCTTTATCAGCATCGGCAAGTGTGAACCACTCAGGCTTCTGATTTTCTTGATTCATCGAAGTGCCTCTCTTTAAGCGCGGTTGAAGTAAGTAATCCGAAAGTTAGCCCTGCAATCTGTGAGAAAACTGGGAAGCAGCCACAGTATTGCCGAGTAATCTAGCCAAGTGAGCGTTCTGCGAGGATATATAGAGTTAATGAAGTTGCGAGTTGTCGAACTTCTCCTTGTATCGACTTTACCGGCCATGGTTTTAGCTGAAAAAGGTCTGCCAAAACTTGGATTAACGGTTGCCACTCTCTTAGGCGGGACTTTGGCTGCAGGTTCGGCAAATGCTTTTAATATGATCATTGAAGCAGAGAGCGATAAATTAATGGCGCGCACTGCAAAGCGGCCATTAGTAACTGGCGTAATTTCCCAACGCAGCGCAATTATTTTTGCAACCGTTGTTGGCGCTTTCTCGCTAACAATTTTTTGGATCTTCACAACAGTACTGGCAACTTTTCTTGCGCTTGTTGCAATTCTTTTTTATGTCCTGGTTTACACAGTTGGTTTGAAGCGGCGA
>JBAXNY010000090.1:0-4518 GCA_037133535.1 Actinomycetes bacterium | reverse complement strand
AAGCCAGTTAATTCATCAACTCGTGCCAATTGGCGATCGACACTAGCGCTCTCCGCACTCTTGAGTGCAATTGCCATTCGCAAAAATCCCAGTAATAGAGTGATACCAATCGGTGCGATACAGAAGCGTGGGAAGCGCTGCGAATCTAAAGCAACTAGCACCAAGAGAGTTGCCGCAGAGAAAATTGCAAAGGTAATGAGAATTGGTGGAACTACTTCACTGGCTATTAATTTCTCTTGGCGCTGTGCGATTCCTAAGGTAATAAGCAATAAGCCAAATAACCAACCATCATCAATAATCGAACCAAATTGGTATCTCTTATGGCTGAGCTCCCAAAGGAATGAGAAATCGTTAATAACAAAGAGGACTAGCCCAGAAATTATTGTGATCGAGCGCTTATTTATGGAAGCTGCCAACAACGATGAAGTTCCAATCGTGAGCAAGATTAGGTCAGCGATGGGAAAGAAAATAGCGAAGAAAGTTGCCACGCTATCGCCAGATGACTTACCAAAGAATGGTTCTATGAGCAGGGCTGCCCCGATTGAACTCAAGCCAGCAGTAACAATGGCAGCATCGAGAAATTCAGTCGAACTCAACTTTTTAGGCAATCTAATTGATCGAGGTAGGCCAATCACTACGCAGGGATAGAAGCAGAGGTAAAGGAAATTTGCTACCGAAAACCAGGTGCGATTGAACTCGAAAAAGTAGGCGAATGATGCAAGCAGTGACCCGAAGAGCCAGAAAGAGAATCCGAGTAGAAGCGCAGCTAGTCCAGTGCGATCTATCACTTGGCGATTGCGAAGGAGCAGCAAGCCAATCGCTAGGGCAATTGCGTTATATCCAAAGAGATCCACGACGAGGGAAGGTTCACTAAGAAAGAATTTGTAAGTTGCATGGAGAAAGAGGAGAGCCGTTATAGCAACTTCAACTCTGCGACTCGTTCTCATAACGAGAACGAGGCAACAGTACTAAGGCCTACCTATTAAATAGGGATAGCCAGAGGTGCGAGATTAGAGCCCAGCTGCGCAGGATTGTGAGCGAATCAATTCGGCCTGCTTCAAGTCATCTTTAGCGCTGTTGAGTTGAGTAGTGGCACTCTGAGTAGTAGTGAGCAATCGAATGTTGTCACGCAGGTTCTTCACATTGCCCGCAGCGGCTTTAATACCAATTCCTAAGGTGCCAATCTGCCCATTCATGGTGTTAATAAGCGCAGCAGTCTTTGCATCAGGATTTTTAATTGCCTTGAGCTTTACTACATCGGCAGTCAATTTGGTGACAGTTGTCTGCCAACCTTTGTAATCGTCTTCTTTCTGCTTTGCCACTGACTCAGCGGCAGGTGCGGTTCCCTTTGTTGGATCAGTCGCTAATGGTGCATTGACTGCCCAAAAGACAGTAGCGGAAGCTACGGCGCCCACATTGGTGGCACTTGGGGCATTTCCAGCTGGAACTGCAGAGAGTGCGACATAGTAATTATCAGTATCTTTTGTGTAAATAAATTCACCAGTGGCGTAAATCTTGGAAGACTTCCATTCAAGCATCCGCTTGATTGAGTCAGTAATACGTTGTTGTGTTTGCTCGATCTTCGCTTTAGCGAGAGCGCCAGTTAAGGCATTTAGCTTACTTTGCCCTGTTGTGTAATTTGCAGCGGCAGTAATGCAACCGGTCCAGACCCATGTGAGTTTTGCATTCTTAACAATGGGATTCTTGGAACATTTGTAAGTATCAGTACCAGACTTAATTGTCGCATTCACTTTGGCGCAAGGTGTGCCATTTGAAATTTTTGTTGCTGCAGATGCAGCTGGAGTAATCAAGAGAGAGCCGAGCAAGGCGCTAGCGATAATGGCGCCAAATAATCTCCGAGTTGTGACTGAACGCATTGAACTCCTCCAAGTGAATCGATTCCTGCTGCTACTAATGAGAGATATTAGCCAATCTTGCTCTGATTTTGCCGCTGTCGCACCCGTACATTCATACCTATTTTTCGAACAATAGGTCGAGGCGCAAGGCGGGCAAGGCTAGATATGAATTTATATTGCCAACTCGGTATTGAGATTGCCTTTCCAGCAATCGCATCACGCCAGCCAGCTCTCACCACATCATCTGCACTGAGCCAGAGAATTTCAGGTAGACCGCTGAGATTCATCTTGCCGCGTGCATGGAATTCAGTATGAGTAAATCCCGGACACAACGCTGTAATTTTCACACCACTTCCTTTCAATTCTGTGTGAATCGATTCGGATAAGACTGTGAGATAGGACTTTGCTGCGCTGTAGGAACCGCCTGCAATAAAGGAGGCAACTGATGAGACATTAATAATGACACCGGAGTTACGCTCTTTCATGGCAGGGAGCACGGCATGTGTGAATCTCATAGGCGCAGTAACGAGAACTTCTAAGAGGTCATTCTCTTTCTCGCGATCACTGAGCGAAAACGCCTTGTTAATTCCAAAGCCAGCATTATTGATGAGAACTTCAATCGGCTTAATTTTTTTAAGTAGCCGTGCTTCGACTCTGCTCAGTCCAGCTTTGGTTGCAAGATCAGCTGAGATAACTTCAACTTTCGCACCTAATTTGGCGAACTCTTTGGCGCGCTCATTGAGTCGCTTGCGATCGCGGGCAACAAGAACTAGATCAAATCCTTCTTGAGCAAGAAATTTCGCATAACTTGCGCCAATACCTGCAGTAGCCCCGGTAACTAGCGCAATCTTCTTCTCCATGTTAATTCCCAACTTTTAGTGCAGCTGGTGCGCTACTTGGTATTGCTGGTGAGTGAGGAGTTACGGGTAATAATTGTTTGTAAGGCTGATTTTGTAGCGGCCTTGAATCTGCCTCATTCTTATTTGGCCAGAATGAAAGCGCGCGTTCGGCTTGCGCGGTAATTGTTAAAGAGGGATTTACTCCAAGGTTCGCGGTGATGGTTGAACCATCGACTATGTGAAGAGTCGGATAGTTCCACACTCGGTGATAGGGATCGATAACTCCTTCGTTGGGATTACTCCCGATAACGCAACCTCCGACAAAGTGGGCGGTAAAAGGTGCGTTGATTAAGTCACCTACATGCCCTGCGGCAACTCCACCATATTCTTTCGCAATTGCACGGGCTGTTTCATTAGCAACTGGAATGTATGTGGCATTGGGATGAAGTGAGTCATTTTCAGATGTGAGGTGCCACCCAAACCAACTCCGCTTACCTCTCACTGTTATTGATGACTCTACATTTTGCATGATTAGCGCAATCACGCCGCGCTCACTCCATTTACTGACATTGAATAACTTAAAAATTTGGCCAGGGTGTTTCGCTAAAGTGGTTAACCATTGCTTGCGTCTTGCTTTTGCTGAAAATCCATCGGTCATCACCGTCTGCAGCAAGCCCATCATGTTGCTGCCTTTGCCATAGCGCACTGGTTCGACATGAGTATCGGCATCAGGAAAGAAGGAAGAGGTAATCGCACTTCCCTGGCTGAAATCAATTGCTGTTGTTGGCATGATCGAACCAACAAGCGCCTCACTATTGGTGCGAGAGAGTGATCCAAGGCGATTTGAAATTTTTGCTAGCACTCCATCTTCTTTCATACGGTGCAGCAATTTCTGAGTGTTGTACGTGCCTGCGGCAACTATTACTTCCTTGGCATAAAAACTTTTCTTACCAATGGACCAGCCAGTGTGCTGGGTCGTTACTTTCCAGCCACTAGTAGGTAACTCTTCTAACTTAGTGACTGTTGTAAGTGGAAAGACTTGCGCCCCAATTTTCTCTGCAATACCCAAGTAATTCTTAGGAAGCGTGTTCTTTGCATTGTGGCGACAACCTGTCATGCATGCACCACATTGCATACAACCATTTCGCGCTGGTCCTACGCCACCAAAGAATGGATCCTCACTTAATTCACCAGCTTTATTACCAAAGTAGATTCCCAGCGGTGCCATTTTAAAAGTTTCGCCAACCCCCATAGATTTGGCAGCCCGTTGCATCGCTTCATCACTTGGGGAAAAGAATGGATTGATAGCAACACCAAGCATGCGTTGTGCTTGGTCAAACCAAGGCTCTAACTCAGCTTTCCAATCTGTGATGTGTGCCCATTGTGAATCATTGAAATATTTATCACTTGGTTGGTAGAGAGTATTTGCATAAACAAGTGAGCCACCACCGACTCCGGCACCTGCTAGAACTAATACATTGGGAAGTGCATGAATGCGTTGTATTCCAGTGAGGCCCAATTTAGGAAAGAAGAGAAAGCGGCGAATGCGCCATGAAGTTTTTGGAAAGTCTTTATCGAGAAACCTGCGGCCAGCTTCGATTACTGCAACTGAATAACCTTTTTCGCGAAGACGAAGCGCTGCAACAGATCCACCAAAACCAGATCCAATAATTACGACGTCGAAGTCGTTAGCCATGTAGTGAATCTACCGCTTAGCATTAGCATTGTGCAGTACCCAATTTGTACGTCCCCGTAGCTCAGTGGATAGAGCAACCGCCTCCTAAGCGGTAGGTCGCAGGTTCAACTCCCGCCGGGGACACCAG
>JBAXNY010000089.1:0-4536 GCA_037133535.1 Actinomycetes bacterium | reverse complement strand
TTGATTGAGCCCCTTCAGCGCAGGGTCGACTTCCTCATTGAGGCAACGCAGGGCCTTGAGATTGAGGTACTTCGCGGCCGAGCGCAGGAAATTAAACTCCAAGCCCCTGTTGTTGTTGCACGCGCCCTCGCTCCGATGGATCGGATGAAGCGGATGCTCTGGCACCTAGTTCAACCAGGAGGAACCCTCCTTGCTATGAAGGGGGAGAATGCTGCCGCTGAGCTTGAAATGGCCCCTGGCGGAGAGCTCCACGAGATTCAATTGCCCGATATGGAGCTGGCGCGCGTCATTTCACTGAGCAAACGCGCAAAATAGTC
The DNA here is from genome assembly GCA_037133535.1 of Actinomycetes bacterium. Taxonomy (GTDB): domain Bacteria; phylum Actinomycetota; class Actinomycetes; order Nanopelagicales; family Nanopelagicaceae; genus WLQV01. The sequence continues at coordinate 4,219 of JBAXNY010000089.1, read as the reverse complement.
AGCGTAGTCAGATCGGCATGGTTAACTACCGACCATGGTCCCCAATGATTCACGTGAAACGCCTGGCCAGAAGGTCATAGGAGTTCGCCGCCTCAAAGAGGCGATGGCAAAGCCGGCCCACCTTCGCATCTTCACCGTCGCTAATCAGAAGGGCGGGGTAGGCAAGACCACCACCACCGTTAACCTCGCAGCAGCCCTAGCTATGGGGGGCCTTCGCACTCTTGTGATCGATCTCGATCCGCAGGGAAATGCGAGTACCGCACTCGGCGTAGAGCATCGCGTTAACGCAGGAATTTATGAAGTCCTCATGGGTCAAGCAAAGATGAGTGCAGTTGTACAGAAAGTTGCAGGCTTTCCTGCACTCGATTGCATCTCCTCCAATACCCAATTAGCAAATGCAGAAATTAATTTAGTCTCGATGGTGGCACGTGAATTGCGTTTGAAAGAAGCAATTACAGAGTTAATTGAAGAGCGAAGTTCAGCAGGAATTGCCTATGACTACATCTTTATCGATTGCCCACCAAGTTTAGGCTTACTTACCATCAATGCATTTACTGCAGCGCAAGAGTTATTAATCCCAATTCAATGTGAGTACTACGCACTCGAAGGTTTAGCCCAATTGCTTGGTACCTATAACGAGGTGAAAGCGCGCCTTAACCGTGAACTCAATCTCTCAACAGTTGTACTCACAATGTTTGATGGTCGCACTCGATTGGCAAATGAAGTTGCCGATGATGTTCGCGCCCACTTTAAAAAGGAATTAATTGATATTCCAATTCCACGTGCAGTGCGAGTATCAGAGGCGCCATCGTATGGCCAGACAGTAATGACATATGACCCACTCTCACCTGGTGCAATTACCTACATGCAAGTTGCACGAGAGATTGCCAATCGCGGGAAAGCATTTGATTCCAATGTTGTCAGCATCAATTACAAATCTGGAGAGAGTGCATGAGTGTAAAACGGCGCGGACTTGGTACTAATTTAGATTCACTCATTCCCACCTCTTTTACAGTTGCAGGGTTAGAAGTTGCAGAAGGAAATGAAATTGCAATTGATTTAATTTCACCCAACCCTAAACAACCACGAACTGTCTTTGATGAGAGTGCACTCCGTGAATTAAGTGCATCGATCAAAGAGGTAGGAATTCTCCAACCACCAGTGGTGCGTGCAATCGCTAATGGCCGTTATGAATTAATAATGGGAGAGCGTCGCTTTAGAGCAGCCAAAGCTGCAGGCCTCACAACAATTCCTGTCATCATTCGCCAAACTTCAGATAATGATTTATTGCGAGATGCGCTCATTGAAAACATTCACCGCAGCGAACTCAATGCACTCGAAGAGGGCGCGGCCTATGCGCAATTACTTGCCGATTTCAATTGCACTCAAGAAGAGCTTGCAACAAAACTGGGAAAGTCTCGCCCACATCTCACCAACACAATGCGCTTACTCAATTTACCGGCAACGGTTCAGCGCCGCGTCGCAGCAGGAATTCTCTCGGCCGGTCATGCTCGTGCACTCCTTGGCCTCACCGATGAATTAGCAATCGAACGTCTTGCAGCTCGTATTGTTGCTGAAGGCCTCAGTGTTCGTGCAACCGAGGAGATTGTTGCAACTGCAACTCCGCAATCGAGTAAGCGCAAAGCAGCGGCGAAGGGCAAATCTGATTTTACCGAGAGCGAACAAAGCCTTAGTGATCGCTTAGATACTCGAGTAGAGATTTCAGCAAGTAATGCGCGAGGAAAAATTGTTATTGAATTTGCTGACCGGGCAGATTTAGCGCGAATTGTTCAGATCATTGAGAAGCGGTAAGACTTTACTTCAGTGCGTTTGATCCACGACGATCGAGCTCTTGCTTAATAACACCACCGAGCGCCTTCACGCCTTCCCGAATTCGCTCAGGAGTTGGGTGGCAGTAAGAAAGTCGCATTGACCATGAGCCAAAACCATCGGCGTAAAAGGCAGTTCCAGGAACATAAGCGACCTTTGCAACAATTGCCTTTGGCATCATCGCTTTAGTATCAATTTCTGGTGGCAGATTTACCCAGACATAGAAACCGCCACCAGGTTTAGTCCATGTGGCAGAGGCGGGAAAATGCGCATCAAGTGATTCAAGCATCGCATCGCGGCGGGCTTTGTACTGCTCACAAAATGATGCAATCTGATCGCGCCATGGTTGATCAGCTAAATAACTAGAGATTGTCATCTGTGTGAAATTCGATGGACAGAGAATTGATGATTCCGAGGCAATAACAATTTTATCTTTCAGTGATTGTGGAACCAGCGCCCAGCCAACTCGTAGCCCAGATGCAATTGTCTTGGAGAATGAACCTAAATAAATAACATTCTCGCTATCTTCAGCGCGCATTGCATTAGGTGAGGGCTTATCAAAACCAAGTAGTCCGTAAGGATTATCTTCGACCACAAAAATTCCAGCAGAGCGGCAGATCTCTAAAATTTCGGTGCGGCGATCTGCGGGTAGAAGCACACCTGCTGGATTTTGGTAATTAGGAATGAGATAGAGAAATTTGATCTTGCGCCCTGCTGCACGCACGGTGGTGATCGCCTGGCGCAGCGCCTCTGGAACTAAACCGTTGTTATCCATTTCAACGTGGACAACTGATGCTTCATATTGATGGAAAGTTCCGAGCGCGCCGACATAAGAAGGTGCTTCCACCAAGATGACATCGCCTGGATCGATAAAGATGCGAGAGATGAGATCGAGAGCTTGCTGTGAGCCAGTGGTCACGATGACATCATCGGGATTAGCGCGGATACCTTCCAGCGCCATCACTTCACAGATCTGCTCGCGCAATTTCGGATGGCCTTGGCCACTTCCATATTGCAGCGCCTCTAAACCTTTTGTTGAAACGAGATCATGAACCACATTGGCCATCATCTCCATGGGAAGTGCAGAGAGATTTGGCATACCGCCAGCCAGTGAAACAATTTCCGGACGTGAGGCAACTGCGAAGAGTGAACGAATTTCACTGGGCTGCATACCTGCAGCGCGCTTTGCGAAACGCTCTTCTAGATTCTGTGGCGCCCCAGTTTGAAAGCGCGTGTTGACCTCGGACATTTGCCAATCTTGCCACACTCACAGCACTACTCGCACAGGGAAATTAGCGGCGAAGCCCTGCCTTGCGCAGATCAGATAGGCGCAGAGTTCCTGTCTTTGCATCATCTTCGGCGGCTAAGTAGAGGCGTTGGATCGCGATGACAAGTGCTTCGGCAATCACATCTCGGAAATCACCGCGGCCAAGGCGCTGCGCATCCTGCGGATTACTTAAGTAACCCAAATCAATCCGAACTGTTGGCGCTTTAGTTAATCGGAGCAAGTCCCATGTCTTTGCAAAGGTGCGACAGTTGAGTAAATCTGTTCGAGCACAAATCTCTCGTTGAATGAGAGAGGCAAAGCGCTCACCAACGACTGAATGAATTCCATGTGCACTACTTCCATAAAAGAAAGTTGCAACTCCATGAGCTTTCTCGTTGGGATAAGTATCTGCATGAAGTGAGATCACTAAATCGGCTGAAGTGGAATTTGCAAGTGCAATTCGCTCGCTCTCAGTCGGACAATTATTTTCACCACGAGTAAGAAAAACGCTGGCACCTAATGCAAGTAAGCGACCCTCTAGCCGTGCTGCAATATCAAATGCAATTTCACTCTCTTTAACGCCGTTACCTTCAATACCAAAATTCGCGCCGCCAGCATTGGGATCTAACACAATTACCTTATTTGCAAGTGCTGGTCCTCGACTTTTGTGGATGGCGCTCTCACGCAAAATATTTGGAGTGCCACCGGCAACAGTTCGAGTTAAGCGAATAAGTGCAGTGAGCGTTGCCGGGCCGCAAATTCCATCGACACTTACTCCTGCAGATTTCTGAAATTCTCGAACAGCTTTTTCAGTGGCATCGTTGTAAATGCCATCGACTCGGCCGCAATCAAAACCCATTTCAGTGAGGCGACTCTGCAGCGTTGCAATGTCATCTCCGTGCATCAGCGCGGGGCTCTTGAGTGAGAGCGAGCGATCGCCTAACTTCCACTGTGCTTCATCGAGGGCACGAAATGTTATTTCGTTAATTTCGCCCGTAACACTTAAGCCACGCGATTGTTGAAAGGCTCTCGTTGCTTCAGCAAGATCTGCACTCGGTGAATGAGATAACCCAAGTTTGCGCAAGATGGCACTTGCATGTGCAATCTGCTCTGCAGTGAGCG
>JBAXNY010000088.1:0-4572 GCA_037133535.1 Actinomycetes bacterium | reverse complement strand
CGCACCGTTAAGAATTCCTAATGTTCGTAGTGAATTATCGAGTCCATCTTTTGCAACTTTAACGCTGGTGTAATTCGCTAGTGCTCCCCCGCCAAGTTCAGTGGTGAAAACGTCTTTGCCTTGGCGTTCTGCTTCACCTGGCAAGAGAGAGGCGGGATTAGTTGATGGCTGCTCTGGGAAGATCATGCTGTAACTCGAGTTCCAAGCAAGCATGCTCTTCAGCATTTTTGCTCTCTGTTTCTCATCTTTTGCCCAGACCATGTGCGAGCAGGGAATGAAAACAAATCCCCGACCGCCGCTATGAATGTCTATAACTGCATCAACTTGGGGAAACAGTTCGTGGGTTAAATAATGTGCAAGCTTTGAACTTACTGGACCATCTTCATTGCCTGGAAAAATTCGATTGAAGTTAATGCCATCTGGCCAGAGTCTGGTTCCTGCGCGGGAGGCCTCTTGTGACAAGCAGGGAATGATAATTACTTGGCCTGTAATTTGATCGGGCTGCAAATTGCGCGAAAGAGTGGTCGCAGCAATCTGGCCCTCGTACTCATCACCGTGATTTCCGCCGAGGATTAGAGCTCGTGGTCCTTCGCCATTTTTGATTGAGATAATCGGGACGTTGTATGTAGTCCAGCCACTGTTATTGGTTGAATCGCCAACCTTGAGGTATCCAGCTTGTTTGCCATCTGTAGTGAGATCAAATGTGCAATTTACGGTTCCGCTCATTCCAGAACTATAAGGACAATAAGGGAAAAGCGATAGGGATTATTTAGTGAATTTCGGCAAATTGAGGTCGAACTGAATGGAAATAATTCGGGTAGCGATAACCAAAAATCCTCCAATCACAGCTGCCAAGTTTTGGGCAACTCCGAGTTGATGTAGGGCAATAAATGCACTCGCACCAACTAGTGAGGAAGTTCCGATAGTTTCTCGGTGCAGCAACACTGGTTCAACCTGGCAGAGGACATCGCGCAACAGCCCACCGGTAACAGCAGTAATTACTCCTAGGAGAATTGCGGCGTACCAAGAGAGGCGCATCTCAATCGAGAGCTGTGTTCCTGACATTGTCGATACAGCGAGTCCAAAGGTGTCCATAAAGAGAACGGTCTTACCGATGTGAGTGACTCTGCGGAAAACTAAAGTCAAAATTACTGCGGCAATAATGCTGGAAATAATCCAGGGATCGCTGATCCAAATAGGGCGCAACCCGATAAACAGGTTACGAAGCGTGCCACCAGAAACCGATGCGACGGCGGCGACAAATGCAATTCCGCCGTAATCCAAACCCTTATCTGCTGCAACGCGGGCCCCGACAAGCGCGAAGACAAAGGTAGAGAGGAGGTCGAGAACATAGAGCAAAGTCATGTCGTTAGCGTACGCTCATGACATGAGACATTGGCGGCTCTTTCGCTTCGTAACTTCATTAAGTCTTTTACTTGTTGTAACCACGCTTACGCCTGCGAAAGCTGCGCTAGATGATGGGTATCCAAAAGACTCACCGGCACCAGGAAGAACATGCCCTAATGATGTAGCTGGTTATGAAACTGTCAGTACATTCAATGGAAAAACATTTGTCTGCACAGTTATCGAAGGCGTTCAAAAATGGTGGATTAAGGGCGACCCACTTCCCTCTCCGGCTCCAACATCCAATGGGAATAGCAGCGGTACAAGTACCGGGTCAACTAATACCGCTGCAAGTAACAGGTACATACTGCCTGCCTCATCTCTTGCAAAGATGAAAGTCTTCGACAATGTTGTCTACGCAACGCAATCTCCTGAACAACGAGTCGACATCTATCTTCCACTAGGAGTCAAAAATCCACCGCTGATGGTGTGGACTCATGGCGGTGGATTCGTCTTTGGCGATGAAGATGGAATGAAGTTCGACGATGAAGCAAAAATGTTGGAAGTATTCATCAAGAATGGCATCGCGGTGGCCTCAGTCAACTATCGATTGGCGCAAATGGCACCATTCCCAGCATCTGGCCAAGATGCGAAGTTAGCGATTCGCTTCTTGCGTGCAAATGCTGCTCAGTACGGTTTTAATCCCAAGAAATTTGCCACAGGTGGTGGATCTGCTGGTGCGTACTTAGCGCTCATGGGTGCATTCACTGCGAACCAAAGTTCTGTCTTTGATACTCCCACTGATCCAAATCTCAAAACTTCTGCTGCTGTCTCCGCAGTCTTCGATCTCTTTGGCAATGCCAACTTCATAACAATGTCGGCAAACAAAGTGAAATATCCATGCACCGATAAAACTGATTTTGCGTACGGATCTGATCCATACGGCTCGTGGTTTGGCGATGTGCGGCTTCCCGCCCTTCGACCAGCCATTGACTCTGCAAATCTTTATCCATTTTTGAAAGGTCTAAAAGTTATTCCACGGGTCTACATTTTCCATGGCACTGCTGATTGTTCAGTAAGCAAATACGATTCCATTGAACTTGCTAAGGAAGTTACAAAGGCCAAAGGTAAGAGCTACCTCTTCCTAGTTTCTGGCGGCACCCACGGTGGTCCTTCAGTAATGGCAGAGGCTAGGAAGCGAATCCCCGAATTAGCAAAGTATTTAGCTTCAATTAAATAATTTCACGCTGCAACACTGTGATTCCAAATTTGAAGTGCAGCGTTAACTGATTCTCGTTATCTTGACGGAACCATAAGGGTTAGATGCTAAGACTAAACTTGTATTCGTTGCCGTTGGTGCGATGTAAGACCCGCCCCCTCCTCCAACTTTGTATAAAGCTGTACAGCCGTTACTTCCTGCACCGCCACCGGAATATCCTCCACCACCGCCCGCCATCCCACCATTAATAATTCCACCACCTCCACCAAAAGATCCAATTCCGCTAGGTGGATACCCGGAGTTTCCGCCAATTGCACCTTTTGAAATTGCCTGCCCTCCAGAACTGCTTCCACCTCCTCCACTTGTAGTAACACCTCCTCCTGCGCCACCCGTGTTTGATGCAGAATTGTCCGAACCGCCATTGCCACCTATTCCACCCGCAAAAGAGCCTCCAGCAGTGAGAGTGCACCCAGGATTTCCAGAAGTTGAGAGGTTTGCATCCGCAGTAGCAACCGAATACAGTGAAATTCCTCCACCGCCACCCGCGGCCACCAAAACTCCAGTAGTGCTTGTGTCAGCTCCCAGAAATACAAAACTTCCTCCACCACCAGGACTGTAACTGCTGTTGCCGTTAGTGCGATCGAGGTTACCAGCATGGCCCACCACAATTGTCAGTAGCTGTTTTGATGCAAATGTGAATCGTCCAGTAACGCTTGCGCCCTTTCCTCCAGCACCAACTGCGTTATAACCTCCACCATTACCCCCTTTTGTAACTACTTCATATACACCAGCAAAGCAAAGATGAAATCTTTGAAAACCTAGGGTCACAACATTGAGATACGCAGTGTTTTGTGCCCAACTTGTTCCTGAATAAAGTGTTCGAAGTCCGGAAAGCGTTGGCCCAAGTTGTTGGCTTCCTAAGCTAAATGAGGAGGGTGAGGGATTTGAAAAAGTGAAACTAGAACCAATGTTTATTAATGGCGGAGCAGTGAGAGTTTGATTCCTAGTTTCAATAGTTATTTTTGCAATAGTGGTACTTAGCAGAATCGGCGTGGCAAAAACCGCAGTAAAACCATCTCCGGATCCAGTGGTATTTGATGAGACATCGATTCCAATATCAGTGCAATCGGTAAAAAAAGTGCCTGAAGTATCGTCGACTATGAGTTGGCTTGTTGTGCCAAATAGAGTTAGTGGTGTACTGGAGACATCGTCATAAATTCTTATTGTGAACTCAGCACCGGAGCAGCTCGTAGGAATCTGAGAAAATTGCACTTGATTGAGATACATATCTCCTATGCTTGTCTGATTACTAAAGTAGGAACCGAGGTTCACTTGAATCTGGGCAGCTGCGCCGCCGCAGTACACGAAAAGTGAACTTCCCTGGCCGAATTGAATATTTGTAGCGCTTGAGTTCAGGACAATTCGTGCACCAACCGTGCTCGGCAAGTAAAAACTTGTGCCAGCTAGCAACATTAAAAAGGCTGTAAAACCGGCCAAGATGTTTCGTCGCGGAATATCTACAAGGAGTTCGGGGTCATCGTGATAACTCTCATCAGCGATTTCCTCAGAAATATCCTCAGAATCCGACTCCGTGCTCATCGCCATGTCGATTCATGAATCATTAGATTCTGAGCAAAGCGAGCACTCAAATAAGAGGAGTTCTTATGCTTTTAAGGGTACTCGCGAACGAACTGTATGAGTAGAGAACCGGCAAGTAACTTGTGATTATGGAGGTTAATTGCCTACTTCTGACTCAGATAACTAACTAATTCTGGTTATTTTTACATATCCCTGTGAGTTCGAAGTTATCGTGAGCGAAGTATTAGTCGCTGTATTTGAAATGTAGGAACCTCCGCCACCGCCGGTAGCCGTACATCCGGTCACCGAATAGAAACCGCCACCGCCGCCAGAATATCCACCACCACCACCGGCGCCCATCGTTCCACCTCCTCCTCCACCAAATCCGCCAAATGTGTTGTATCCACTTCCGCCACCTATTGCGCTAATAC
>JBAXNY010000087.1:0-4576 GCA_037133535.1 Actinomycetes bacterium | reverse complement strand
GCCGATCCTGCGACAGATGGTTTAGGCAAAGTGATGTGGGTGGTTGATTTCAATCGCCAATCACTAGATCGTGTTATTCCCGGAATTCGCATTGCACAATGGCGCGCGCAATTTGAAGGCGCGGGTTGGCATGTATCTGAAATTAAATACGGCTCTCGCTTGAAGAAAGCTTTTGCTGAAAAGGGAAGCGATTCATTTAAGAAGTGGTTTGATGACATTCCTAATGAGCAATATCAATCCCTCTTTGGCCAGAAGCCAGAAGAACTACGGGCTCGATTCTTAGATGGTGCACCAGCTGGAGTGGCTGATTTCCTCAAGAAATATTCAGATCAAGAACTATTCGAAATTCTCAGCGATCTTGGTGGACACAATTTAGAGTCACTTCTTGAAGGCTTCGCTGAATGCGATGCAGTAACCGATCGCCCTAGCGTTGTCTTTGCCTACACAATTAAAGGTTATGGACTCCCAATTGCGGGAGATCCACGAAATCACTCCGCACAAATTTCTGAAAAACAGATTCTTGATCTCCGTAGCAAGATGGGCTTGAGCGAAGCAGATGAGTGGGAGAAATTCTCCGCTGAATCTGCAGAAGGTAAGCACTGTCTTGCGCGCAGCAATGAATTACGTCGACCTGAGGCTAAGAATGGGTTAGATCTCACCATTCCGATTACAACAAATGTAAAGAGCACTGGAACGATTTCAACCCAGGAAGTCTTTGGTCGAGTCTTAAGTGAAATTAGCCGTGACGAAAAGATTCGTCCTTACTTAGTAACAACTGCGCCAGATGTTGCAACATCGACCAACCTTGGTGGTTTTATTAACCGAGTTGGCGTCTTCCATCCGGAAGATCGCCGCCGTTGGAATGAAGACCCAATCTTGAAGTGGGCTGAAGGCCCAACTGGGCAACACATCGAATTAGGCATCAGCGAAATGAATCTCTTTATGTTGTTAGGACAGTTGGGTCTCTCCTGGGATCACTCTGGCCAACCATTGATTCCAATCGGCACTGTTTATGATCCATTTGTTCTGCGCGGTCTGGATGCCTTTATTTATAGCGTTTACTCCGGTGCGAAATTTATTATTACCGGTACTCCCTCTGGAATTACTTTGGCACCAGAAGGTGGTGCACATCAATCAACTATCACGCCATCAGTGGGTATGGAATTGCCGGGTGTAGTTCTTATTGAACCCGCTTATGCTCAAGCTTTAGATTGGCTCTTCTGCGATTCAGTGGCACATGTTGCAGGTAGCAAGATCAACACCACGCCAGATTTACGGCCAGAAGAGTTAGCTTTCTATTTCCGCTTAACTACACGTCCGATCGATCAGACTCCATTTAATGCAGCGCAAGAGCGTTTAGGTGAAGCACTTCTTCGTAGCCAAGTTCTTGCTGGTGCTTATCGTTTAATCGATGGCCGTGATCACGTTGCAGAGAGTGATCATCAGAGCGCACCAGTGGTGCACCTGGTTGGTGTTGGCGCAGTTCTTCCAGAAGTAATTCAAGCCGCTAAGGAATTAGCATCAGAGGGTGTCATCGCACACGTTATCGATGTGACATCACCTGGTCGACTTTACGGAAGTTGGCAACGTACCTTGAAACAAGGAATTCGCACTGCGAGCACACCATCATTTCCTGGTGCACTTCGTCCAATCTTTACTGAGCGCGCACCAATCGTTTCTATTCATGATGGTGCATCACATGCGATGGCATGGCTTGGTTCAGCACTTGGTATGCCACAAGTTGCAATGGGTGTTGACTCCTTTGGACAATCGGCAACTATCGGCGATCTCTACAAAATTCATGATCTTGATTACGGCTCAATTGTTAATGGCGCACTCGCAGCCTTGAGTCTGGATGTTTGAGAATTTTGACTATGAGAAGGAGTGGTAAGGTGAATTTGTGGCTGAATTAAGCGCAGGAGCGAAGTTACGCAAGGCCCTTTCACAAGAATCTCCGTTGCAAATTGTTGGAACTATTAATGCCAATCACGCACTCCTAGCTAAGCGTGCTGGTTACAAAGCGATCTACCTCTCCGGTGGCGGAGTTGCAGCGGGCTCACTTGGAATCCCAGATCTGGGAATCACGACTCTTGAAGATGTTCTTGTAGATGTTCGCAGAATCACCGGCGTCTGTGATCTGCCACTTCTTGTTGATGCCGATACTGGTTTTGGCACATCTGCATTCAACATTTCCCGCACCGTTAGGGACATTGCTAAAGCAGGAGCCGCTGGCATTCACATTGAAGATCAAGCTGGCGCAAAGCGCTGCGGCCATCGCCCCAATAAGCAGATTGTTTCGCAGTCAGAGATGGTCGATCGCATTAAGGCGGCTGTCGATGGTCGCGACGATAAAGATTTTGTGATTATGGCGCGTACCGATGCGATTGCCAATGAGGGAGTAGATGCCGCGATTGAGCGCACTAAGGCCTATGTCGCAGCAGGTGCAGATGCGATTTTTCCTGAGGCAATTAGAGATCTTGATACTTACAAGAAATTTACTAGCGTCATTAAGGTTCCAGTCTTGGCCAATATCACTGAATTTGGTCTCTCGCCAATGTTTACTCTTGCCGAGTTGAAGAGTGCGGGAGTTTCAATCGCGCTCTATCCATTGTCAGCATTCCGTGCCATGAATAAGGCAGCGGAGAACGTCTTCGAAACGATTCGTCGCGACGGAACTCAGAAGAATGTATTAGAGAGCATGCAGACTCGAGAAGAACTTTACGAGCGCATTAATTATTACGAATTTGAAAAAGCGCTCGACAAATTTACTGAATCTGGGGAATAACATGAGTGCGGTTGAATTTAAGCCTAAAAAATCTGTTGCACTCTCGGGCGTAGCAGCAGGAAATACTGCACTCTGTTCGGTTGGAAAATCGGGAAACGATCTTCACTACCGCGGCTATGACATTTTGGATTTAGCCCAAAATTGTGAATTTGAAGAAGTGGCTTATCTGCTCGTGCACGGCGTACTTCCTACGAGTGTGCAACTTGCAAGTTACAAAGCAAAGCTAAAGACACTCCGTGGCTTGCCAGTATCGGTGCGCCAAGTACTTAAAGCACTTCCTGCACAGACCCATCCGATGGATGTACTTCGCACCGGTGTTTCAGCACTTGGTTGCCAGAACCCTGAAGGCCCCGAACATAGCGAAGCAGGAGCGTGCGAAATTGCAGATCGCTTACTTGCCTGTCTTGGTTCGATGCTTCTCTATTGGTATCACTTCAGCCACAGCGGCAAAGAGATTGAAGTAGAAACCGATGATGATTCAATCGGTGAGCACTTCCTCCACTTGCTGCATGGTGTGAAACCAAGTGCACTCTGGGTGAAATCAATACATGCCTCGCTCATTCTTTATGCTGAACATGAATTTAACGCCTCCACTTTTACCGCTCGAGTAATCGCAGGAACTGGTTCTGATATTTACTCTGCAATCACAGGTGGAATTGGCGCCCTCCGCGGACCTAAGCATGGCGGTGCCAATGAAGTCGCGCTAGAAATTCAAGAGCGATATTCAACGCCTGATGAAGCAGAACAAGACATCCGCGCACGAGTAGAGAAGAAAGAGGTTGTGATTGGCTTTGGCCATCCGGTCTATACCGTCTCCGATCCACGCAATGAAGTCATCAAAGAGATTGCGAAAGATTTATCAGTTGCGGAAGGTTCGCTGCAGTTGTACGACATTGCAGAACGCGTCGAGAGCGTGATGTGGGATGCCAAGAAGATGTTCCCAAACTTGGATTGGTTCTCAGCAGTTGCTTATCAAAAGATGGGTATCCCAACTAATTTCTTTACTCCAATTTTCGTGATGGCTCGCACCGCTGGATGGTCGGCACACATTATTGAGCAGCGCATAGATAATAAAATCATTCGCCCAAGTGCAACCTATGTTGGTCCAGAAGATCTCGCATTTATTTCAATCTCAGATCGCTAGAAAAGGGAAATCACTTGTCATCAATTACAACGCCATCAAATCAAGAGTTCGATCAAGAGATTATCGACATCGTCGACTATGTTCGCGATTTCCAGATTACCTCTGATGTAGCTTATGAAACAGCTTTTAATTGCCTGCTCGACACAATTGGTTGTGGCTTAGAGGCACTTGAGTATGAGGCGTGCCGAAAGTTACTGGGCCCCATCGTGCCGAATACAAAGGTTGAAAATGGTGTTCGCGTACCAGGCACTAATTTTGAATTAGATCCGGTCCAAGGTGCTTTCAACATTGGCGCAATGATCCGCTGGCTCGATTTCAATGACACTTGGCTTGCCGCAGAGTGGGGCCATCCATCAGATAATTTAGGTGCAATTCTTGCTACCGCTGATTGGATTTCGCGCAACACTGCGACTAATGGTTTAGAAGCACTAACAGTCCGCGATGTTCTCACCGCAATGATCAAAGCTCATGAAATTCAAGGCTGCATTGCACTGGAAAACTCTTTTAACAAAGTGGGCCTAGATCACGTTCTTTTGGTGAAAGTTGCATCCACTGCCGTTGTCGCAGACATGCTTGGGCTCTCACGCCACCAACAACTCAATGCGGTCTCACTTGCTTGGGTTGATGGTCAAGCGCTTCGTACATAT
>JBAXNY010000086.1:0-4648 GCA_037133535.1 Actinomycetes bacterium | reverse complement strand
CTGTTCCTACTGCAACTTCGCTGATCTCCGCAGTTTCGGGGAATAAGGTCTTTATCGGTGATCGGCCAAGTCGAACTATCTGGTTGGCAAGTATCGGCAAGAGCGCAATCACACTCGAGCGCACAATCGCAGTGCCAGACCCACTCAATAAGTATCATAAAAGTAATTCCATTATCGACATGCTTGCCACTAAGACCGATCTATTTGTGATTGCAGTCGATGGTGTTGATTCATCATCCACCGCTTGCGGTGGCGCCAAGATCTATGACTTCTCTATTGCGAATCTAGATGCAAAGCCCAAACTTCTCTTCACCTCATCACCTTGTGTGCATGGTGAGATTTTTTGGGATGCGCGCTTAGCAATCAACGGTGACACTCTCTACATCGCAGGTGGAAATGCCCTTGCAAAGAATGATGATGGGACCTTTCCAGGACCTGATTCCCAAGATTTCATTGAGGGAGATAAATTCCCAGTAACAAATTACTTTGGTGCGGTCTCGGCGATAAATATCAAAACTAAGAAGTCCACACTCATTGCAACCGGGCTGCGCCATTTAGGTGGCATGTATTACGACGCGACGCGCAAAGTTCTTTGGGAGAGCGAGAATGGTCCACGCGGTGGTGATGAATTAAATATCATTGTGAAAGGCAAGAATTATGGCTGGCCACAAGTAACACTGGGCCGTCCGTATGAATTTCTAGAAAGTCCTAAGGGCGTAAAATCTAATTCGATAGGTAAATCTGAGGCGCCAATTTATAGTTGGACACCATCTATAAGTCCATCGACGGTGCGCAAAGTTCCTAGTACCGGTGAATTCTCTAAGTACTGGAGTGGCGATCTGCTCGTTGGTTCGCTCAAAGGAAAACAGATACGCAGGCTGCGAATCTCGGCAAAGAACACTGTGATGTATGACGAACCAATTTATGTGGGAAATCGCATTCGCTCCTTCGATATTTTAAGCGATGGGCGCCTGCTCTGTGCCACAGATGAGGGCACCATCGTGTTACTTTCAGATACTCAATTAGTAGGTACTGGGGAATTCCCAGCAAAAAGTTAAGGAAGGGTCAGATAAGAATGTGCAGCAAAGTCACTTGTAAGGCATGCGGAAAGGCCACCTGGTCAGGCTGCGGCGAACATATTGAAGAAGCGTTGCAGGGAGTTCCGCAAGAGCAACGCTGCACCTGCGCATAGGCCATAATCACTCCATGACAAAAGAGATTGCAGTAGTTACTGGAGCAAGTAGCGGTATTGGCGCGGCAACTGCGAAGTTGCTGGCAAAGAATGGTTACCACGTTATTGCTGCAGCTCGTCGCCTCGACCTTCTCAATGAGGTAGCAAAATCTTCACCTGACATTGAAGTAGTTGAATTAGATGTGACTGATGAGAAGAGTGTTGCAGCCCTAGCAAAGAAGCTAGAAGGCCAACCAGTGTCGGTCCTAGTAAATAATGCTGGTGGTGCATTCGATGGCGATCAAGTAACAAGTGCTGATCCTGAGATGTGGTTGAAAACTTACGATGTCAATGTGGTGGGATCGGTGCGAATGGTCAAAGCACTTGTGCCACATATGAAGGCATTTGGTCGCGGCCACATTGTTCTGATTTCTTCAACTGCTGGCCACATTGTTTATGAAAATGGTGGCAGCTACACCAGTGCCAAGCACGGTGAGACTGCGTTAGCCAAGACTTTGCGCCTTGAACTTAGCGGTGAGCCAATTCGAGTCACTGAAGTTGCACCAGGTATGGTGAAAACAGATGAGTTTGCAATCAAGCGTTACAAGGATGAGGCGCGTGCCGCAAAGGTTTATGAGGGTGTTGCAAATCCACTGACTGCAGATGACATTGCCGAAGCGGTGCGTTGGAGCGTAATGCTGCCCCACCATTTCAATGTGGATTCTTTAATTTTGCGACCACTTGCTCAAGCTGCGCAACATAAGGTGCACCGAGTTCTATAACTGCAGGTTGACTACTGAGAATTACTTAAATTTCTTAGTACGAGTGCGAACTCGTGAACTTGCTTCTGACTTCTTGGGTTCAGATTTCCTTGCTTCAGATTTCCTAGGAGCAGAATCTCGCTTCTCGGGTCTGCGATCATCGCGCGACGTTGTTGGCGCAGATACTTTTTTAGGCTTGCCATCTGCGGTTCCTGTAACACCTTGTGGAATTTTCATCGCTTCGAAGAAGTGATCCGAAGACGAGTATGTCTCGAGTGGTTCTGGGAGTCCTAAATTAAGGCTCTGGTCAATCATTTTCCAGCGAGCCATGTCATCCCAGTCAACGAAGGTAACTGCAATGCCATGTGCACCGGCACGAGCGGTGCGGCCAATGCGGTGGACATATGTCTTCTCATCTTCAGGGCATTGGTAATTCACAACGTGGGTGATGCCATCAATATCAATACCGCGTGCGGCAACATCGGTAGCAACAAGCACATCGCTCTTACCAGCTTTGAAATCTCCCAGTGCTTTCTCGCGCGCGCTCTGGCCAAGATCGCCATGGATCGCGGCAGCACTAAAGCCACGCTCTGCTAAATCATCAGCCGTCTTCTGACAAGTGCGCTTGGTGCGGCAGAAGACCATGGTTGGTCCACGACCCTCTGCTTGTAAAATTCTCGCCAACATTTCAATCTTGTCCAACGCATGCGCACGGAAGATGTGTTGTTCGATGCGCGAGACAACTGCGCTCTCATCTTCATTATCTTGAGTACGGATGTGAACTGGTTGATTCATAAAGCGACGCGCAAGAGCAATGATGTCCCCGGGCATAGTCGCCGAAAAGAGCATGGTCTGTTGTCTTGCTGGAGTTGCAGTAAAGATCTTCTCTACATCGGGCAAGAAACCTAAATCAAGCATCTCATCTGCCTCATCAAGAACTAAGCGAGAGATAAATTTCAAAGTGATTTGACCTTGTCGATAGAGATCGAGCAAGCGGCCAGGAGTTCCCACAACAATATCAACACCAGATTGCAATTGTTCGATCTGTGGCTCAAATGCTCGACCACCATAAACGGCGATGATGCGGATGCCGCGCTCTTCTGCAATAACTTCTAAATCTTTAGCAACTTGAACACAGAGCTCGCGAGTAGGAACAACGATGAGAGCCTGTGGCTTTCCAGGATTGGGAAGGGATTTTATGTCGGCATCTTTTGGCGCGATGATTCGCTCGATAATCGGAATACCAAAGGCGAGGGTCTTTCCAGTTCCAGTCTTTGCCTGACCAATCACATCGCCATCACTGAGAGCAAGTGGAAGTACCTGTTCTTGAATGGGAAATGGTGCCAAAAATCCCCGGGCACTGAGTGCGCGTTGAGTTTCTGGGCGAAGTGGGAGATCGGCGAAAGTTGTACTCAATTTATACAGTACCGAAACCGACGCGACGCTCTGCCTGCTCGCCGATTTCAATGAATCCAATCTTTTCAGCGGGAACGATGATCTCCCGGCTACGGATGTCAGTGAGAACTAGTGGGGTATTTGCACTCAAGGCTTGGGTGATCGCGGCTTTAATTTCTGCAGCGGTACTAGGTGATTCAAAGTGGAGCTCGCTGCCAACGTTAGTGATCGCAATGCGAACGTCGGTCTTGGAGGTGGATTCTGATTTCTTAGGACTCATAGTCAGAGTCTATCGGCTGCCTTCATTGAGAGGGAAACCAGAAATTCCTCGCCAAATGATGTTAGTAACAAGATCTTTGGCTTGAGCGCGAGTTAATTTGCTATCGCGGTCCAACCAGTGGCGCGCAGTGGTCTGCGTAGTGCCAATAATTCCAACGCCAAGGAGCATCGATGCCTCTTGTGGCAAACCAGTTTCAACAGCAATTACGGCACTCACCGCGGCGGCGCAGTCGTAAGTCATGCGATTAAGGCGTTCGCGAACTTGTGGTTCCACGCTCATGTCACTTTCAAAGAGAAGTCGGAAAGCTTCACCTTCGGATTCAATAAAATTGAAATAGGCATCAACGGTTGATTTCACACGATTGCCATTATCTGGTGTTGATGAAATTGCTTTCTGTAATTCGAAAACTAATGAATCGATGTGGACATCAAGCACTGCCAAATAAAGATCCAACTTAGAAGGAAAGTGTTGGTAAAGAACGGGCTTACTAACACTGGCGCGATCGGCGATCTCATCCATTGCAGCTGAGTGATAACCGGCAACGGTAAATACTTCTAAGGCAGCTGAGAGAAGTTGCGAGCGACGCTCATCACGAGGCAGGCGCGCCTTATCGCGGTGTGCTGTTGAATCTTCAGTAGTTGTCATTGCCGCAATCTTAGAGGCTAGAGCGCGAGATAAGGGCATTCATTGCAAATTACTCGCAATTGGCGTGATCGCCAGCGGTCGGGCAGACTTGGCATCTTATGAATTTGCCACCACTAGTTACACCAGGTCCGGCGCTGACCGTTGATGAAGTTCGTCGCTACAGCCGACATTTGATTATTCCTGATGTAGCAATGGCAGGGCAGCAGCGCTTAATGAATGCGAAAGTACTCTGCGTTGGCGCAGGTGGCTTGGGTTCTCCAGCACTGATGTACTTAGCGGCGGCAGGTGTTGGCACACTAGGAATTGTTGAATTCGACACAGTGGATGAATCTAATCTGCAGCGCCAAATTATTCACGGTCAGTCAGATATCGGAAAGAGCAAAGCCCTTAGCGCCA
>JBAXNY010000085.1:0-4788 GCA_037133535.1 Actinomycetes bacterium | reverse complement strand
ACTCTCATGTTCTGCGTTGAGATCTTGGAAATTTGCAGCGGCAAGGACTGGGTGCATCTTGCTTTGCGAGCCACTAAAGGCAAATGCAATGTGGCCAAATTGAGAGAGTAAATCAATGTCTGAAATTCGAGCACTTCTTACTGGACCAACGATTGGCGGAATCTGCGAAGAGAAAACTGCTGCTAAACGAGTTAGGCCACCCTCTACCTCTTCGATGTACACCAAATCTGCTGCCGCTAATCCAATCTGCGGATGCGCCTCTGGTGTGTCATCGATCTTCACAACAAGAACTGGGCCATCCACACCCTCGCGACCGCTAAGAACGCTCTTGGCTTTTGGTTTGGATACACCAGGAACATGAATCGAACTCACGCCACAGGAAGATAGAAAGAGCGTTGAGATAAGAGCGCTCACTAGCGCAAGACGTTTAAAGGACATCGCTTTCAAATTCATAGGTGACTGGAAGTGGCGCTGTACCTGCTAGGCGAAATACTCGAAAGACCAATTTCTTGCGAACCATTTGAGTGCGGGTGACTGCATCAACGTGTAGCGCAATGGCTACGCGAATCTTCTCCGTAAGGGCAGATAGCTCTGTTAAAAGCGCACCATCTGCTTGATTAACTTTCGAATGCAAATCTTGTTGTAAAAGACCTAACGCGCCAGACAAGCCACTCTCGGCTTGTGATCGCGTTGATACTCCTGCATGGCGCGCTTGATACGAAGCTGCAGTCAGAAGCAAGGATGAGGCGGGGTCTGCTAATTCACTATGTGCAAGTTCAAGTGCAATAGCCGCGCGACGCTGTAGCAATCCATCCAAATTTGCCCAACTTGTTTCGACTCGATGATGTAAGCGATCAAGACGATGTGCCGAGAAAGATAAATACCAAAGGGCAATCAGAACAAGGACGCCGATAAGAAGGAAGCGCATTACTTACTCTCCTCGTCATTATCTCGACCCAAGAACCGCGACCAACCTCGGGTATCTGAAGAGAGTGTGACACCTTCATGGCCAACTAGGGCCATTTCATAGACTGAAAAAATCTCCTTTGCCACTACATCCCAATCGAAGTTCTGCGCCATCTCTCTACCCGCACCAGCCAGCACATGGCGTTTGGTGTTATCGCGGAAGAGTTCAATTACCTTCTGTGCCAGATCAGTGGAGTTCTCAGATTCAAAGAGCACGCCATATTTTCCATTGCCTAATAACGACTGAAAGGCAGGAATGTCACTTGCTACAACTGCCGCACCTGCCGCCATTGCTTCGGCGAGAATTATTCCAAAACTCTCGCCCCCAGTATTTGGTGCGACATAAACATCAACTGATGAGAAGAAGTCGCGCTTCTCTGCATCGCTTAGGCGTCCTAAGAAATCGACTCGCGAACGAAGCTGCGGATCGATCTTCTTTACAATGTCAGTGAACTCACCTGGGCCGGCAATCAGAATGCGAGTCTCTGGTGCAAAGCGGGCGATGATCGGTAGCGCATCAAGCAAGATCTGCAGACCTTTACGTGGTTCTTCAAAGCGTCCAATAAATCCAATCGTGCGACCGCTCCACTCTTGATGAAATTCTCCCCCGATAAATTTCTCGGCATAAATTCCATTGGGAATTACAACTGCATCGGTCTCTAAGTGTTCGCTCAGCGTGGCACGAGCTGCTTCACTCACTGCAATACGCGCGCTGAGCTTCTCAATTACTGGTTCGAGAATCGGTCCGATTGCGAAAATTGCTTTCTGACGTTTTGCAGCGGCATGGAAGGTGCCTACAAGCGGACCCTCTGCTGCCCAGCAGGCTAAGAGTGAGATTGATGGAATTGCAGGTTCGTGTAAATGCAGCACATCGAAATTGCCCTGCGAGATCCATTGGCGCACTCGTGCAAAAGCGATTGGACCAAAGAGAATGCGTGCCACCGCACCGTTATAAGGAATTGCAATTGGTTTACCAGCACTCGTGACATAACTTGGCAGATTCTCTTCATTCACAACTGGTGCAAGAACTGAAACATGATGACCATGTGCAATCAGATACTCAGCTAAATCTCTGACGTGGCTCTGTACGCCACCTGGTGTATCCCAGCCATAAGGACAGACGAGTCCAATGCGTAATTTATTCACGAGCACCCTCTCGCTCTGTGAAGTCGCCGTCGATCCAGATTCGCTGCAACATATGCCAATCCTGTGGTGCACTAGCGATTCCTGCTGCAAAGTTATCGGCACATAGTTGAGTAATCCGGCTTACTTGAGAATCTCTCTCGCCATCCTGCGGGATAGCAATTGCACGGAACTCGATGTGAATTCCGGTAGGGGTGTAATTCACGAAAGCGGTAATAAGTGGCGCCCCAGTATTAATTGCTAAAAGCGCAGGACCTGCTGGCATACGTGAGGGATATCCAAAGAAGTTCACATCAATTCCGCTGCGAGATAGATCGCGATCGGCAACAAGTGCAATGAGATCGCCACGGCGCAAGCGTTGTGCAAGTGTTCCTAACGAGCGACCATCCAGGGCTAGAACTTCCATGCCCATGTCTTCGCGATGCTTAAGAAAACGCAAAAAGAGCGCCTCCGGCTTCAAGCGCTCGGCAACAGTGACTAAATGAATTCCCTTGCTGCAAAAGTAGGCGCCGGCATGATCCCAGTTTCCCGCGTGTGGCAGTGAAACGATTACCCCAGTTTTTGCAGCAATTGGATCGAGTAAGAGATGCTCATTGGTAACAGTTACGGTGCCAGTGACCCGATCCCTTCTCCAATCTTGAAAACGAAAAGTGTCACACCAATAACGCATGTAGGAATCCATGCCATCTTCAACTAGTGAATCGAGTTCGTTAGCGCTCAGATCTGGCTTTACTCGAGCTAGGTTGCTGCGCAACCGCTGCACACTCTTGCCATTGCGCTGGAGAACTAAACGACCGATGCTTCGAAATAATCCGTACGCACTTTTTTCTGGCAACCAGCGCACAATCTGCCAACCGGCGAAATAAAGTTGGGCAATCAAGAAATCTTTTACTGCGCTCATAGCGTTGGCTTAACATCCTTTGTTGCACGGCGCACAACCAGAATGCGCTGGCCCACTGTGATAATTCCTAAAATCGCAAGTAACCATTGCGAAATTGCCAGTACATAAGAGATGCCAAGGCCAGCAAAACCCACACCTAAGAGCATGATCGCCAAGCGCTCGGTACGTTCTGCAATTCCCACTGTGCAAGCAACACCTAAAGACTCAGCCTTGGCGCGAATGTAGGAAACCATGAAGCCACTAGCTAATCCGACCAATACAACGGCCATCAAAGAATCGTTCTGCTTATTGAGATAAATTACTAAACCAAGAAAAATTGCCGCATCGCTGATGCGATCGAGTGTGGAATCCAAGAAACTTCCCCACTTAGTTGCACCAGTCGCGCGAATTCTGGCCATCGTTCCATCCAGTAAATCGGTAAGACAGGTCAATGTGATGACCCAGCTGGCAAGAAAGAGATGACCACTTGGCAGAAGTGTTAGCGCCGCGACACAGGTCGCAATTGTTCCGACAACTGTCATGCCATTAGGTGTGAGGCCAAGGCGAAGCAGGCCACGTGCGATTGGATGAATCAGCTTCGTGACGCTGGGCTTAAGAACGCTCGCAATCATTGGCACCATCGTAGGCTGACCCCGTGCAAACTCCTACATCGCCTGCGCCGCGCATCAGCGTATTCGGCCACGAGAGCGCTAGTCCAAGTGCCGTTGCTACCCAATTCGGGGGCAGAACCGATCTCTCTCTGGATTGCGATCTTGCGATCTTTGCCATCAATGCCGAAACTGGAATCGCCGGAGAAACAATCGAGCAATGGCACGCATTTGCCGAGTTACAAACTCCGCGCATGATCGTGGTTACTGGAATTGAATCAGGGCAATCTGATTTCGATGATGCAGTGCTCATCGCTAATCGCGTACTCGACCAAACAATCACGCCCTACCTAGTTCTGCACGATGAAGCTGGCCTGCCATGTGCGCTGATTTCATTAGGCGATCTCACTGTGCGCAATTACGAATCAGGCAAAGTTGTCATACAACCATGCGAGCCAGAGCACGAGACGTTAGTTTCAGAATTTCGCAGCGAGTACTTAGCCGAGATGGAGATTTCTGGTGAATCTGCATTTGCTGCTGGAATGCTCTTCCCTGCAATTCCGATCTGGATAGAGCGTGGCATCGGCGTCGATATTGTTGAAGGATTTATTGCAACTCTTGATTTACCAAGCGCTGGCTAATTCATCTCTCGTCTGCGAAAGCAATTGCGGCAAGGTTTTTGTCTGCCCGATGATCGGCATAAAATTTGCATCCCCGGCCCAACGCGGAACCACATGTTGATGAATGTGATCGGCCACGCCGGCACCAGAGATCGCACCTTGATTCATCCCTAAATTAAATCCAGCCGGGTTGGAAACTTTGCGCAAGGTCTTCATCGCATGAGCACTCAGAGCTGAGATCTCATTGCGTTCGATCTCAGTGAGATCGGTGAGATCTGGAACATGGCGAAAGGCGCAGATAAGTAAATGTCCTGCGTTGTAGGGATAGAGATTCATAACCACGTAAGCACTTTCACCGCGCGCAACGATGAGTCCTTCTTCATTACTTAATGTTGGAATGCGACAGAAGGGACATGCCACTTCATTATCGCCGAGTGGTCGATTCTCGCCTTTGAGATATTCCAAGCGATGCGGTGCCCACAAACGTGACCAATGATCGGGCATCCCGGCCCCGCCCTGACTCATTACTAAACCTGCACTCGATCGCGAACTGCTTGAGCAATCTCAGCGA
>JBAXNY010000084.1:0-5015 GCA_037133535.1 Actinomycetes bacterium | reverse complement strand
GCAGCAGTTGCGGCTGGAGTCAAAGATGTGATCAAGAAATACAGTATTAAAGTTGAAACTACTTTAACTACTGGCACCGAAAGTAATCGCACTGAACGATTGCACCAATTATTAGGTAGAGGTTGCTCGCCAATCATCGCGGTAGGTCCTGGCTATGCCGCAGCACTCTCTAAAGTTGCAGCAGAGAATCCCCTCACTGCATTTGCCATCGTTGATAATGCATCCGTTCCTTATCTCAATGTTTCTTCCATTGTCTTTGCTGATAATCAGATCGCTTATGTTGCAGGAAGTGCTGCAGCACTGATTACGACAAAACATAAAGTTGGATTAATTACTTCAGTCGCTGACGCTCCCATTTTTGAGAGTGCATTTGCGGCAGGTGCAAAAGCAAGTGATAAAGGTGTCGTTGCTATTACTCGCAAAGGCTCACAACTGGGTAAGAGCGCTCAGGAGTTAATTGATGCTGGCGCTGATGTTCTCTTTTCCAGCCTAGAAGGTTCAGAAGCGGAAATTTTCGCCGCAGTTCTTAAAGCCAATCGAGCTGGAAAAATGGTCTCCCTCATAACTATGGAGCCAGATCAATTCTTGACGGTACGTGCTACAAATAAGAAGTACATCGCGGCATCAATTGTGAAGCGTGTAGATAAAGCTGTTCTTAATTTAGTATCGACCTTTATGAGCAATGAGAGTTTCAATGATGTGCTTGATGCTAAGAGCGGCATCTATGGCTATCGATTTGGAATCGCAGATAAAGCAATTGAGATTTCACTCTTTGATCCAAAATTAGTTGCTCTCACCAAGAAGGTTGATCTTGCTGCCCAAGTGGCCGCCAACCTGCCTTCACTTAATCGTTAATTACTCAATCTCACAGATCGTTGTACCAGTCGGAAGTACTTGGCCGAGGCTGGATTTCAGATTCTTAATAACGCCACTGCGATGAGCCACTAGTGGTTGTTCCATCTTCATCGCCTCTAGTACAACTACTAATTCGCCAGCTTCAACGCTCTGTCCTTCAGTAACTGCAATCTTTACCACAGTTCCTTGCATCGGAGTCTTGAGGCCAGCACCACCTAGTCCACCTGACATTGACTGTTTAGCTCGATGGCGCTTATGGATTGGTTCTGGTGCAAATAAATCAACGGCAAATCGTTGGCCATCTACCTCTGCGATGTAGTGCTCTGGCGCAGAGTGACTCTCCATTGCAGCAGCAGAGGCATCGTAGGCAGGAATCTCATTGTTAAATTCGCTCTCGATGTAACTGGTATAGACCGCGAATTTTTCAGTAAATGCTTTATCTTCCAGAATTGCACGGTGGAAGGGAAGTGCAGTTGCAAGTCCAGCAATTTCCATTTCAGCAAGTGCGCGACGTGCTCGTTGAATCGCTTCAGCGCGAGTACTGCCAGTCACAATAAGTTTTGCTAAGAGAGAATCGAAGTTGCCACCGATGTTATCGCCTGCTCTAAATCCAGCATCTACTCGCACACCGGGACCACTTGGCATCTTCCATTGAGTAATAAGGCCAGGGGCCGGCAAGAATGAACGACCAGGATCTTCACCATTAATTCGAAACTCTAAACTGTGTCCTCGAATAATTGGATCGGTAAAGCCAAGTTCTTCGCCCTCTGCAATTCGAAATTGAGCGCGTACTAAGTCGATGCCAGAGACTTCTTCACTGACTGGGTGCTCAACTTGTAAGCGGGTATTGACTTCAAGAAATGAGATCGTGCCATCGCTGCCAACTAAGAATTCGCAGGTACCTGCACCGACGTAGCCTGCCTCTTTCATGATTGCCTTGCTTGAGTCGTAAAGCTGCTTATTCTGCGCATCTGTCAGGAATGGCGCTGGCGCCTCTTCCACTAATTTTTGATGGCGACGCTGTAATGAACAATCGCGAGTACTCACTACAACTGCATTGCCCTTGTGATCAACCAGTACTTGAGTCTCTACGTGACGAGGCTTATTCAAGTAGCGCTCAACGAAACATTCGCCACGACCAAAGCCAGCGATTGCTTCACGAACGGCTGATGCGAATGCCTCTGGAATCTCCTCCATAGTGAAAACAACTTTGAGGCCACGACCGCCACCGCCATGTGCTGCTTTAATTGCAACAGGTAGGCCATGTTCCTTAGCGAATGCGATGACATCATCTGCGTTATCGACTGGATCGGCAGTTCCAGCAACAAGTGGTGCACCAACTTTTGCCGCAATCTTTCGAGCAGAAACTTTGTCACCGAGGGCGCGAATCGCTGCAGGAGGTGGCCCAATCCAAGTTAAGCCAGCAGCAATAACTGCTTCGGCAAAGTTGGCATTCTCGGAGAGAAAGCCATAACCAGGATGAACTGCATCAGCTTTTGCGCGCTTTGCGATAGCAATAATCTTTTCGATGTTGAGATAAGTCTGTGTGGCATTGAGCCCTTGGAGTGAGTAGGCCTCATCGGCATGCTGTACATGGAGCGCATTCTTATCTTCATCAGAGTAGATAGCGACACTGGAATATCCATGATCCTTGCAGGCACGAATTACGCGAAGTGCAATCTCGCCACGGTTGGCAATCAGAATCTTCTTCATTAGGCGCTCACCAAACTTTGCTTAAATTCTGGCCAGATGTAACCGAGTTCGCGACTTGCAGCGCGCAGTGCTGGCATAGAAAGTCCGATGACATTTGTGTAATCGCCATGGATGCCGGCGATAAATGGAGAACTCAAACCATCGAGGGTAAATCCGCCGGCAACATTGAGTGGTTCGCCAGTTGCAACGTAGTCATCGATCTCTTCATCAGATAATTGAGAGAAAGTTACTTGGGTGCTTACTAGCAGTGAGATTTCGCGCTCTTGCGCAGTATCAATAAAGCAATGTCCAGTGTGGAGTGTGCCGGTACGTCCACTAATTTCGCGGGCACGAGATTTTGCCGCAGCCACATTAAGCGGTTTTCCGAGTGACTTTCCATCGAGTTCAAATGTGGAGTCGCAGCCAATAATGAATGCCGGGGATTGCAATGCCTGGCGAACGGTATGCGCTTTCACAATTGCAAGTGCAAGAACCATTTCACTCGCCGTCATTGCGGCGTAGGTTGGATCTTCCTCATCTACACCACTGACATGTACCGAAAATTTCACACCGGCTGCTTCGAGTAATTTCTTTCGCGCAGGGGAGGCGGAAGCAAGCACTACATCGATCATTTACGAGGACCTCAAATTGGCAGTACGTGGGGTCAATGGCTTGCGCAACGCTGGCTTGCCGTAATTGCTCCGTACCACCGCGGCTGCTGGCTTCTCATGTTCTGCTAGTGCGATAGCAATTGCTTCCAATTGTTGTGGCGTGGCAGAGCCTTGTGTGACTTTGAACTTTCTCATAGCGGAATATTTCCATGCTTACGCGCAGGCAGAATGTCGCGCTTATTACGCAATGAGCGAAGTGCTTTAGTGATGTATTCACGCGTTTGATTTGGTTCAATCACTGCATCGATAAAGCCACGCTCTGCCGCAAGGTAAGGATTAGCAAGAGTTTCGTTGTACTCCTCAACCAATTCCGCTCGACGTTTCTCCGGCTCTTTTGCCTCGGTTAACTCTTTACGATAGAGAATATTTACCGCACCTTGTGCACCCATCACTGCAATCTCTGCACTGGGCCAAGCCAAGTTCACATCGGCGCCAATGTACTTGGAGCCCATCACGATAAATGCGCCACCGTAGGCTTTGCGAGTAATCAAGGTAATCAGCGGAACTGATGCTTCACCGTATGCATAAAGCAATTTGGCGCCGCGGCGAATAATGCCATTCCACTCTTGCTCTGTTCCTGGCAAGAAGCCAGGAACATCAACCAAGGTGATAACAGGAATGCTAAAGGCATCGCAGAAGCGCACAAAGCGCGCAGCCTTCTCGCTGGAGTCGATATCTAAAGTGCCAGCCAATTGCAGTGGTTGATTAGCAACGATTCCGACTGAATGTCCCTCTACGCGACCAAAGCCGACCAAGATATTTGGGGCAAAGAGTTCATGTACTTCAAGGAATTCGCCCTCATCGAGAAGTGCTTGAATTAAAACTTTCATGTCATAAGGCTGATTAGGACTATCAGGAACCAAAGTATCAAGTTCGGTATCACTTACCTTCGTTGCCAAAGTTTCAGTAGCAGGAAGGAGTGGTGTTCCATCGGTATTGTTACTTGGCAAATATGAGAGCAGCGCCTTTACATAATCAATCGCATCATCTTCATTTTCTGCAAGATAGTGAGCAACACCAGTCTTGGTGTTATGAGTATGTGCGCCACCAAGTTCTTCCATACCAATCTCTTCACCGGTAACGGTCTTAATAACTTCTGGCCCAGTGATAAACATGTGTGATGTCTCATTCACCATGACAGTGAAGTCGGTGATTGCAGGGGAGTAAGCAGAGCCACCTGCGCAAGGTCCCAAGATTAGAGAGATCTGTGGGATTACACCTGAGGAGCGAGTATTGAGACGGAAGATTCGACCATAGCCACTCAGTGATGCCACACCCTCTTGGATACGCGCTCCACCGGAGTCACTAATACCGATCAGTGGCATTCCATTTTTCAGAGCGAATTCTGCAATTTTAATAATCTTCTCAGCCATAACTTCACCCAAGCTGCCACCCATGACGGTGAAATCTTGCGAGTAGAGCGCGATGTTTCTTCCATCAACTGTGCCATAACCAACTACAACGCCATCGCCGTAGGGGCGATTATTTTGCATGTCGAAATTTGTTGAGCGATGACGGGCAAACTCATCTAGTTCGGTAAATGAACCTTCATCCAGAAGTTTGGCGATGCGCTCACGAGCCGTCATCTTCCCTTTAGCATGTTGCTTCTCGATCGCTCGAGCCGAGCCCGAATGGACAGCTTCATCAAGGCGGTTGCGTAAGTCTTGAATTTTTCCCGCAGTAGTGTGCAGATCTGGCTTCATACCCCTACGGTACTAGTTATGGCTGTAGATCCCTCACCGCTTGCGCTTGATGCAGAAAAGATTTCTTCTGCAATAAGCAATTACTGGCGAGTAA
>JBAXNY010000083.1:0-5087 GCA_037133535.1 Actinomycetes bacterium | reverse complement strand
GCCATTCGTTGCAGGAAATTTTGCAAATAGTAACTGCTTCGCCGAGGTATGAATCGGTACTAATCTCCGTGAAATCAGAATCTGTAAGGATTCCTTCACCAACGCGCTTGAGTGCTGCAATTAAATCAATGTGTTCGGATCGCACAATTCCCACGGCGGAATAGACGAGATCATGGGCCCGCTCGCGGCCGACTTTCGGTGCAAGTCCGATCATCAGCGCTTCAGCCATAATCAAGCCATCGTCTTTATTGAGATTAGCTTTCATGTTCTCAACATTGACAGTCAAGCCACTGCACATCTCGATTGCAACTTTTAGAGCGGAGGCGGTGCTAACTAGTGTTTCAGGAAGCACTTTCCATTCTAATTGCCACTCACCTGCAGCTCGCTCATGTCCTGCTTCTCCAGCGCGAAACATCATCGCTGCATTTCCAGTTGCTGTAACTGCTAATCCAATAATTGATTCAGACATTACTGGGTTGCGCTTCTGCGGCATTGTGGAAGATGCGCCCTTATGCCAGCCACCTGGTTCGGCTACTTCAAGTACTTCAGTGCGAGAGAGATCAATAATCTCTCGGGCTAGTCTGGTAAGAGTTGTTGCAATCATGGCTGATGCGGTTGCACTTTGAATAAAGCGATCGCGACTTACATGCCATGGAACGCTCACATTTTTTAAATTGAGTCTCTTTGCGACTTCTGCACGAATTTTCGCTGAATCTTTTCCATAACCGGCAGATGTTCCACCTGCACCAAAGAGGGAAATACTGCTTGAGTCATTATTAGCTTTTCTCATTCGCTCTAGATGGCGAGTTAATTCAGATAAAAAGATAGACATTTTGAAACCAAAAGTAATTGGAACGGCATGCTGTGCATGTGTTCGCCCAGGCATGATGCTCGCTGAGTGCTCGGTAATAATCTTCTCTAAAATGTCACCCAGTTCGAGGACTCGCTTTTCGATGAGCTCCCCACATTTTTTTACTTGCATTGCTAATGCGGTATCCATGATGTCCTGAGTAGTCGCACCTAAGTGCAGAAAACCCTGGGCACTTGGTTCTAGCGAGTCATTAAGTTCTTTAAGGAGCTCGACTATTGGATAACCCACATTGACTGAAGCGCTGAAGAATTGATCTGCATCCTTGATCTGAAAACCCTTTAAACCTTGAATTTTTACCAATACATCATCAGGAACAAGGCCTAACTGGTTCTGCGTCTCAGCTAAGGCAATTTCTATTGCTACCCAATTCTTTACACTCTCTTCAAAAGAGAAGATCTCCGCTGCTGCATCATCCATGTATAGCCAGTCGAGCAAATTAAAATGCGAATTATTTTTCACAATTAATCCACTCCTATTCAGCTGATTCAAGTTCACGCCTATGAAAATCTGACACTCTTATAAGCAGGAGTTTAACTCGGTAAATAGCCCTTAACAAGTAGCGAAGGAATGTATAGGATTCCTAGAAAGCGAAGTAAGGACCTCATGAAAACTCTCGATCGACATCCAATGGATCTACCTGTGCGTGGCATGAATCTTCTTGAAATATATCGGAAGATGTTCTTGATTCGTAAAGTCGAAGAGAAAGTTTTGGAATTACGCAAGAGCGACCTTATTACTGGCTCGGTCCATCCATGTATCGGACAGGAGTCGGTTCCTGTAGCACTTCTCGCCTCATGTGATGAGCGCGATTTAATTACCGCTACTTACCGCGGACATGGTTGGGCGTTAGCCGCTGGTGTTCCTACCGAAGCGCTGCTTGGGGAAATTATGGGCAAGGCCACTGGAACCAATGGTGGTCGCGCTGGTTCGCCATATTTATCCGCACCAGAATTTGGTTTCGTGGGTGAAAATAGCATCGTTGGTGCTGGGCTACCGATTGCAAATGGATTAGCGATGGGCCAACTTCACAAAAACAACCAGGGCGTTGTTGTCACATCATTTGGAGATGGTGCAACCAATCAAGGTTCATCCCACGAGGCACTCGTCTTTGCAATCGCGCGAAATCTTCCAGTAATTTTTATCTGCGAAAACAATTCTTGGTCAGAGATGACACCAATTAGCGAAACTGTCCCTCACGTTGAACTCTGGCAGAGAGCGGCGAACTATGGCATGAATGCGGTGAAAGTTGATGGCGCAGATATGCCAGCACTATTTGCTGCCGGTGCCGCCGCAGTTGAGCGTGCTCGCAGTGGTGGTGGGCCTACCTTCTTAGAGGTAACGGTTCCCCGACTTCTTGGCCATTACAACGCAGACATTGAGCACTACCGTCCGAGCGCCGATAGCAAAGAGCACTCAACTCGCGATCCTTTGCCCCGTCTAAGAACACTCCTGAGTACCGAGCACGGGATAGATGAAAGCGCTTTGGCAAGTGTCGAGAATGAAGTTATTGCCTATGTTGAAGCAAGTGCTGCCAACAGTATCGCCGCACCACTTCCTGGTGAGATGGATGGAATTGGCGAGGTTGCTTCGAAATATGTGCGTGAAAAGATTCGTCCTCTCCCTGTTGATTCAGAGAAAGTTGCTTACGGCCTTGCAATCAATAAAGGGCTCGATGAGATTCTCGCCGGTGATGCTAACGCGCTAATTTTTGGTGAAGATATTGGAACAGCCGGTGGCGTATTCGGTGTAACCCGAAATTTACGTAAGAAATATGGAGAGCGCTGTTTTGATACCCCTATCTCCGAGGCGGCAATTCTTGGTGCAGCTATTGGCTCGAGCCAGAATGGTCTTAAACCAATCGTTGAAATTATGTGGATGGATTTTCTCTTTGTCGCACTTGATCAACTAGTGAATCAGGCCTCAAACGTTCGCTACATTTCTAATGGTCAAGTAACTGCGCCGATGGTGGTTCGAGTTCAGCAAGGCATCACACCAGGATCATGTGCACAGCATTCACAGAGCATGGAAGCCATACTTGCCCATATTCCTGGAATCAAAGTGGGCATGCCATCTAATTCACATGATGCATATCAGATGCTCAAAGCGGCAGTCCTTGATCCCGACCCAGTCATTCTTATCGAATCACGCGCTCTCTACATGAACTCTGATCCAGTTGATTTCACCGCTCCAATCGAAACACTTGGTGGCGCCCGCATTGCGCGAGAAGGAAAAGATCTCGCATTGATTACGTGGGGTAAAACAACACCAGTAGTTCTTCGTGCGGCAGAAGAGATTAAAGCCGAACATGGAATCGATGTCTGCGTTGTAGACCTGCGTTGGCTCAATCCACTCGATGAAGAAACCATCTTTGAAGCGGTCAGGGCCAGCAACGGAAAGGCGATCGTTGTGCATGAAGCCAACTTAACTGGTGGCTTTGGTGCTGAAATTGCTGCGCGAATTAGCTCGATGCTCTTTTCTGAACTCAAGGCCCCGGTCCTTCGCTTAGGAGTACCCGACTCGAGAATTCCAGCCTCTCCCGTTATGCAGAAGGCGTTGATTCCCGATGTGCCAAAAATTGTCGATGCGATTCGCAAAGTACATGCGTTCTAATCCCAGAGAAGGAGCAGTGCTATGAAAGTCGCACTCATGTTGAATGCCTTTACTACCGATCCTGCTGAGATTAATTCTGAACTAGCTAAAAAGCTCCGTGGGATAGGAATTGAAGGAGTTATCTGCCACTTCGGTTTGGGAGATGGCAAATCAATCCGCAAACCTAATGAAACAGATCTCGATGCAGTTAAACGCGCTGGCGAAGTACTTCGCGAGAATGGGATCGAGCCACTATCTAATTGGGGCTATTGGGCCTCTCTCTGCACATTCAATGACGCCCTGCGAAAAGATTCAATCCAACTTGTCAAAGATTCATTTAAGGTTGCCAAAGCAGTTGGCTCAAATGTTGTCGTCACTGGTGCAGGATCAAACTCCCCTAAATCTGCCTGGTATCCGGTACCGGAGAATCACAGCGAAGCCTCACTCGAGCGCTACATTGATTCACTTGAGCAAATTATCCCAGTGGCGCAAGATCAGGGAATGTATTTAGTAGTCAAACCCCACGTTCTCTCCACTGTTCGTGATCCAAAAACAATCAAAAGAATCTTTGACCGCATTCCCTCAAAGTCACTTCGCTTGGGATTTGATCCCACAAATATTGTTTCGCATGATTACATGTACGACACCCCTAAATTGATCGATGAAATGATTGCTGTTTCAGGCTCTCGAATGGGCACCGCTCATGCAAAAGATTTCATCGTTGAGTCACAAATGGTCCTTCGCATCACTGAAGTACCAGTTGGTGAGGGAATTTTTGATTGGCGCGATTATGTCTGTAAAGCAGATCAATTCGCCCTCAACAAATACATTGCGCTCGAACACTTATCGGCTGAGCAAGTTCCAGCTGCCTCAAATTTTATGCACGAAGTCATTCGTCAACTGCAAGATGAGAAGAGAATCTAGTGACTGTAGACCGCGTTGCAATTGTCACCGGCTCCGGTAGCGGAATTGGGCGCGGAATAGCCTCTCATCTCGTCAAACTCGGGTACAAAGTCGCGATTCAGGATCTGCAAGCAGAACGCGTTGCCGAAACTATTGCGCTGATTGATCCGCAATCGAAGCAGACCATTGGCGTCGTAGGCGATGTTTCAAACCAAGAAGATGTCACGAATTGTGTCAATAAAGTAATTGCACAATGGGGGCGAGTCGACTTACTCGTCAACAACGCAGGATTTTGCCAAATTAAACCAATCATGGAGATTTCACGCGATGAGATAACTCGTATGTTTAATGTCCACGTAATGGGTACTTTTCTCTTTATTCAGAGTTGCGTTCCATTTATGAAGCAGCAAAAATTTGGCAGAATCGTCAACATAGTTTCAGCTCTCGGTTCCGGAGCAAGTGAATTTACCTCGCACTATCAGGCTGCAAAAGCTGCGCAGCATTCCATGGGAAAGAGCGCAGCGATCTCTTTCGCAAAATATGGAATCACCAGTAATTCGGTATCACCCTCCACTGTTGAGTCCAATCTCTTCTACGAAAATGAAAAGAACTTCTTGAAGTACATGGGCCATGGCGCAAAGGCAGAATTGGAGCGCCGTGCTGCTTCTAAAAATACCGAAGCAGTCACAACTATGGACATCGCACGAGCAGTTGCCTTCTTAGC
>JBAXNY010000082.1:0-5103 GCA_037133535.1 Actinomycetes bacterium | reverse complement strand
TTGTATCACGATGTAAACGTCAATGGATCGAAGAATTTACTAGCGCAGATGAAACTTGCCGGCGTTAATCGCCTGGTCTTCTCATCAACTGCTGCAACGTACGGTGAGCCAGAAGTCATTCCAATTACTGAAATCTCACAGACCAATCCCACTAGTCCGTATGGTGCAACAAAGTTAGAAGTTGATCACGCAATCACAGAGGCAGCAAAGAGCGATGGACTAGCTGCAATTAGTTTGCGCTATTTCAATGTGGTTGGCGGAATTAAATTAGATCGCGGTTGGATTAGTGAACGTCATACACCCGAGACTCATTTGATTCCCAATCTCTTGCGATCAACAAGTGATAATCCGATCAAGATATTTGGCAACGATTGGCCAACTAAAGATGGCACCTGCATCCGCGATTACATTCATGTGGTGGATTTGATTGAGGCGCACATCGCTGCGCTAAAAGTAGCAAAGGCTGGCAGCCACGAAATCATTAATCTCGGCAGCGGCAGCGGCTATTCGATTTTGGAAGTGATTGCTGCAGCAAGTGCAGCACTTGGTACTGAGCTCCCTTATGAAATAACAGCGCGCAGAGCAGGTGACCCGGCAGTATTAGTTGCAGATATAAGTAAGGCGCGTACTCTTCTGGCATGGCAGCCAGTTCGCGATCTCGCTCAGATGGTCAACGATACCTACCAAGCAGCGCGAGGTTAATTCAATGAATCCAGTTGCAGAAGCATTTGCCAAACTCTTTAATAAAGAAGCTCAAGTAGTTGCCTCAGCGCCAGGTCGAGTAAATCTCATCGGTGAACACATTGATTACAGTGATGGTTACGTACTCCCCTTTGCAATTATCTGCCGCACAACCGTTGCGATTGCGAAGCGAAATGACCGCTTGATTCGCATTGCTTCACAGCAACGCGATGGCACCATCGTAGAAATTGCAGTGTCAGAGCTAATGCCCGGTACTGGCGTTGATTGGGCTCGCTATCCCCTCGGTGTTATATGGACGATGGGAATTTCATCTGGGCTCGATGTTCTCATCGATGGCAATGTGCCACTAGGTGCTGGTCTCTCTTCCTCTGCTGCCATCGAATGCAGCATGGCGGTTGCACTCAATGAATTATTCCAATTGGGTCACTCTCCTGAATCTCTGGCCAAGCTCACGCAAAAAGCTGAGAATGATTATGCGGGAATGCCCTCTGGCATCATGGACCAGAGTGTTTCGCTTATGGCAAAGGCTGGTTCTGCCTTACTACTCGATTGCAAAGATTTATCAACCAGAAACATTCCATTTGATTTAGGAAAGCACGAGCTAGAACTACTTATTGTCGATACCCAAATGCGCCATACCCTCACCGATGGTGGTTATGCATCGCGTCGTGCCGATTCCGAATCAGCGGTTGCAAAATTGGGGCACACCAGCATGCGCGACATCACTTTAGAGTTTCTTGAGGCCAATAAGGCAAAGATCACAAATACTGAGTATCGCAGAGCACGCCATGCAATTACCGAAATTGCTCGTGTGCTTTCGTCCGTTGATGCACTTGAAAATCGAGATTTCACTCGCCTTGGTACATTGCTCAATCAATCTCATGCATCGTTGCGCGATGACTACAACGTTTCGTGCCCAGAGTTAGATTTAGCAGTGGAAATTGCCCAGCGTGATGGCGCACTCGGTGCGCGCATGGTCGGCGGTGGCTTTGGTGGAAGTGCGATAGTTCTTGCTTCAATTGCCAAGATTAAACCGCTTAAAGTTGAGATCGCCGATGCATTTAAGGAGGCTGGATTTGTTGCCCCGCGCTTCTTTAATTCCTTACCAAGCGATGGCGCCAGCGTTGATTATGCAGCAGGAAATTAATTAACAGGTAAAACGCTTATTACTTCTACGCCACCGATTGATGTAAGAACACCAATCAGGTCGGTCGGATCATTTCCTGGAATTGCCACAGTAATGTCATCGTAGCCACGACCATCTTCCGACTTCTTCACCACTAGTCCGCGAATGTCTCCACCGGCAAAACCAATTGCCGAAGCAACTGCACCAAGAGAACCCGGGCGATCTGGAAGTGCGACATGTAGTCGGAAGAGTGCCATGGCTTAACCCTACTCTTTTCTAGTCCAGCGCTGCCAATTGATTATCAATTAGAAGGCGCCGAACCTAACGTCACGGAGAAAGTACGTGATGTTCCCGTAGGAAGATCGACTGTTATGGAGACGGTGGCACCAGGTGCATAGGCGCGAATTCGAACAATCGCACCTACTTGGTCATTAATTTTTACGCCATCGATGCTCTTGATAATCGAGCCGGCAGGAATTCCTGACTTTGCCGCTGCCGCTCCATCGGTAATTGCAAAGATTCGCGCACCGATTCCGGTATAAGTATTATCAAAGGAGACGCCGAGAAATGGTCGAGTTGATTTTCCAGTGGCAATAAGGTCATTGATGATCCGCTGCACTTCAGTAATCGGAATTGCAAAGCCCAAACCAATATTCCCGCTCTGACCACCACTAGTACTGCCTAAAGTAGCAATGCTGGAGTTAATTCCGATCATGCGACCCTGCGAATCAAGAAGTGCGCCACCAGAGTTACCTGGATTAATTGCCGCATCAGTTTGAATTGCATCTACATAAGAATCTGCCGATGTACTTCCAGCATTAACGGGGCGATTGAGTGCTGAAATAATTCCACTAGTAACGGTGCTGGCTAGACCAAGTGGTGATCCGATTGCAACTACCGGATCTCCTACATTGACTTTACTGGAATCGCCAATTTCGATTACTGGCAGGTTGCCATGTTTAACTTGGATGACTGCTAAATCATAGGTAGCGTCGCGGCCCACAATTGTGGCTGGATCCTGAGTGCCATTGCTGTACTCGACTGTGATAGTTCCTGAAGTAGCCGCACTTTCCACTACGTGATTATTGGTGAGTATGTAACTTGAAGTAGCAGAGCTGCGAATAATCGAGCCAGATCCGGTTCCACTTCCCAGCGCACTCGTGACCTGAATTGAAACAACGCTTGGTGTTACTTGAGCCGCGATGGCACGAACATCGAGTGCACCAACACCGAGTTCGACGGGGCTTTGAGTCTTAGTGCAGCTTCCGGAGGCGGAGTAATACATCGCCTTGGTGCGATTATCAACGCAGGCTTTAACAGCAACTGGTGTTGGAACAACAGCAGTGGCAATGCCACCGGTAATCACTGCTCCGGCGATAAAGCCTGCAATGATTTTGCTAGATGTGGATCGGAAAATAGTTTTCAGAGTATTTTGCTTGAAAGTAGTATTTTGCATGGACGGAGCATCTCGCACCTACCTTAGAAAATCCTGAAGACTTTCTGCGTGTGTGGTTAGGCCTCGACGACCCAATCCCCAGAAATTTTCACCTTAATAGGCGCAAGTGGAGTCGGCGCCGGTCCAGCTAGGACCTTCGCACCATTAAATGGATCGAATTGCGCTCCGTGACACGGGCATTGGAGTTGCTTAGCCGATTTTGAATAAGCAACTACGCAACCTTGGTGTGTGCAAGTAAGTGAATATGCAAAGACACCCTTGGCAGTGCGAAAGAGCATGGCCGGTCCTGCAAGTGCGCTATTAAATTCAAAGGTTGCGCCAACTGGGAGTGCGGCAAGTTTGATTAGGCCGGCACTGGATGAAGTGGTGCTTGTGGGCGACGGAGTGGATTTACCCAATGTCTTACCAACTCCAATTCCAATGAGCGAGAGCAGAGCCACTCCACCGATGCGAATCGCACCGCGTCGATCTAGTGAGAGTTCGATTCTGCGACGTTTGCCAATCAGAGTTAGTAAGAAGCTAAGCCATAGAATCGCATAGGCAGTATCGCTGCCAAGAAAATATGGTTTTACGGTCCAACTGCTCGATAGCCAGAGAATAATAGAGATTAAGAAGCCACCAAATGCTGCAGCGGTGGGAGCAATCCCAATGAGAGTTGCAAAACCAATTGCAAATTCACTGAGCATAATGATTACACCCAAGAGTTGAGCGTGCTCAATGCCATGTTGCAAGAGAAAGCCAATGGGCGATACATGTATAAAGCCCGCCAACTCTGTGCCGATATAAGTGGGCGCACCTTTGGTGAGAAAACCAGGATCACTTGCTTTGACCCAGCCACCATAAATCCAGGTGATACCTAGCCAGAAACGAATGATGCGGATTGGCCAATTCTGGTTCTGCCAAGACTGAGATGTTGATGCAAAAGATGAGCGACGCGACATAGAAATTACCTTACGTGAATTAACTGAGAATTTACTGGGCTCCCTGAATTGGACTCGAACCAATAACCTGCCGGTTAACAGCCGGCTGCTCTGCCAATTGAGCTATCAGGGAATGGAAGCCAAACTCTAGCGCACGGGTGGGCGATAGCCCAATTTTAGATCTCACCTAACGCTAAATCATGGAGTGTGCGGCGCGTGGATTCGAGGGCAACGAGGTCGCCAAAGAGTGCGTTGTATTCGCTCTCATTCTCCAGCGGATTAATTCGCTGCAACGTCGACTTCACATCAGCGATTCTCTGCGAGATCGCAACTTCCCGTAATCGCGCAACAATACTTTCGATGTAACGCGTAGAAACTTCACCATCGGTACGCACGGGCTCAACCATTAATTCTGCCGTAAGTGCGCGCATTCGCTCATCGGCAACTCGATCGATGTTAGCGGCGATGTCACCATGTGAATCGATAGTTTCACGCAATTGGCGATAGGCCGGATGAGTAAAGGCAAGTGCTTCGATCTCACTCCAATTACTAATTGCATTAGGAAGTTGGAGTTTTGCTTTCAATACTTCGCGCTCGAGAATAAGGCGAGGCTCATTTGGACTTGGCCGCCAATTTTCGCTCTCGCCAACTGCCTCAGCTTCTGCACTTGGTGCTAACGCTCGTGCCCCACGCGTAACAGCTGCAGAAACTGTTTCAACCTCCATGCCTAACCAACCAGCAAGGAGTCTGGTGTACTCGGGGCGAAGTGATTTGTCACGGATCTGACTGACAAGTGGCGCCGCGGCATTGAGCGCATTCACGCGACCTTCAGCTAAATCTAATTTATGAAGCGCAAGTTCTGAGCGAATCGCAAATTCAAAGAGTGGCACTCGACGGGC
>JBAXNY010000081.1:0-5111 GCA_037133535.1 Actinomycetes bacterium | reverse complement strand
CAGTAAGGATCTTGAAAAACAACTTGAACTTGACTCCTAAATTTTCGAGCCTGCTCCAAATTGCTCAATGAAAGTACGCTTCCATTAAAGGAAATTTCACCATGGGTTGGAGTAAGTATTCCTAAAAGGAGTCGAAGTAGGGTGCTCTTACCAGAGCCAGATTCACCAACAAGACCAACGTTAATTCCCTCATTTACTGAAACGCTTATGTTTCTCAGAATCGGTACACCTGCATGATAAGAAAAGTTGACACTATGTGCCTGAAGTAGAGTGGTCATTTCAGCCTTTACCCTGTGCAATATCAAGTGCGCCATCTAAAAGGCGAGCATTTATAACCAGATCACGAGTATAAGAATGTTTTGGTGCCGACATAATGGCGTGTAGTGAACCAGATTCAACCATGACACCATCTTTTAACACCACAACACTGTCGGTAATCTGACCTACAACAGCTAGATCGTGGCTGATAAAAAGAAGCGCCATGTTCCGTGCTGAAACAACCGAGTCAAGAAGTGACAAAACTTCTGCTTGAACTGTAACATCCAGCGCCGTTGTTGGTTCATCAGCAATCAGTAAAGTCGGCTTACAAGCAAGGGCCATGGCAATTGCAGCACGTTGACGTTCGCCGCCCGAAATTTGATGTGGGAAAGATGATGCAATTCTGGCGGGATCATTAATTCGCACTTCGTTAAGTGCATCAATAATTGCGTGTTGCAGAGCTTGCCCCTCCAGCTTTTGATGGCGTTTAAGAGGTTCTGATAATTGTTTCCCAATTTTCATAAGTGGATCAAGTGCAGTTAACGGTTCTTGAAAAACAATACTGGCCACTCTTCCTCTGACTCTATTGAGGGCTCTTTCCGATGAACTCAACATTTGTTGCGCAGATTCTCCACCAAGCAGAACACTTCCTGTTGCCTTCAATTGACTAGGCAATAACCCAATTGCTGCAAGTGCGGTGAGTGATTTACCAGATCCAGATTCACCAATAAGCCCTAATCTCGCACCTGGAGCAATAGAAAAAGAGAGGTCAGAAACTAAACTTTTCCCCTCGGATGAATAAATATCAAGATTTGCTATCTCTAATATGTTCATCGCGTGCGCCTTAGAGTGGGATCGGCGATGTCACGAAGTCCATCTGCAATTAAGTTAACACCAATAACAAGGGCAACAAGAAGTACGCCTGGTGCTATTGCTGCAATAGGTGAAGTCATCACCGTGGCTTGTGCCTCTTGCAGCAAACTTCCCCACGATGCATTTGGCGGCGGTGCGCCAAGTCCAAGGTAGGAAAGACTGGCTTCTGCAAGGCCTGCCAATCCAAATTGCAGTGCAAAACTAACAACGAGAGTTGGCCAAATATTTGGAGCAACATGTATGACAATAATTCTTGTCCAAGAAGTTCCGGACGCGCGAGATGCAGTAATGAAATCCTTACTCAGAACTCTCTTTACGAGCAGACGAGTAAGCCGAGCAATAATCGCTGACATTCCAAACCCGATTGCAAATATTGCAGAAGTCAATGAAGATCCACGGGCGGCAACAATTAACATTGCAAGTAAGAGAGTTGGAAATGCAATTAAAATATCAAGGAGTGCAGAAAGTGATTCATCGAGCCAACGTTGGGCAAAACCAGCTGCCAGGCCTAGCGTTAAGCCAACCACCCCAGCAATTACAACAGCAGAAAAACCAACAGATAAAGCGATTCTGGCACCAACCATAAGGCGTGAAACTAAGTCACGACCAAGTTTGTCGGTACCTAACCAATGAGAACCACTAGGAGGAGAAAGCCGTCCACCATCAGTATTCTCTATCGAATATGGCAACCAAACTGTAGATACAAGGGCCATAAGAGTGATTGCACCTAATATTCCTAACCCGATAATAAGCGAGAATGAATGTTTAGATTTCAGTTTCATCATTGCAAACCTCCTGCGGAGGATTTGATAAGCCTAGGATCAATAAGGCGCTGAATCAGATCTGCAAGAAAACCAATAACTAGAACACCTAGAGTGCTGATAAAGAGCACACCTTGAATAACTGGGTAATCATGTTCTGCGATGGCTTGAACCAAAAGGCTACCAAGTCCAGGTAGTGCAAAGACACTCTCAACTACAACTGCGCCAACAAACGTAGTTGCAAGCTCTATACCAATAATTGAAATAACTGGCGCTGACGCATTGCGTAAACCATGACGTCTCATTGCTTGTGCGAATGTGGAACCCAAGGAGCGCGAAGTGCGCAAGTAATCACTACCCAACACATCTAAAGTTGCAGAACGAACATACCGTGTTAAGGACGATGACATAACGAGGGCAATAGTAGAAACGGGCAAGACAAGATACTTGAGCATTCCAGGAAAATTAGACCAACCCTCTAAAGGAATTCCGCCAGAAGGCAGGACCATCAACTTAAGTGCAAATACAAATATAAATATAATTCCTACCCAAAACACTGGGATTGCGATTCCTAATTGAGAAAACCCATTAAGAATCGTTCCATACCAAGTCTTGGCTTTATATGCTGCTACAAAACCCAATGGAAGCGCAATCGAAACGGCAATCACAAAGGCGATAAGAGTGAGAGGAACAGTAAGGGATAAGCGTGAAGCAATCTCTGGAGCAACTTCATAACTACTTATTATTGATTTTCCAAAATGAAATGTCGAAAGATCTTTAATCCAATTAAGAAACTGAATAAGTATGGGTAAGTCCGAACCAACCTCATGTTGAGCAGCTTTGATTTGCTCCGGAGTGGCACCTACCGGCAAGAGAGCGTTTGCAGGATCACCTGGAAGTATTCGAAGCAAGAGAAATAAAGTGATGCTGGCAAGGGCTAGAGAGATAAGCAGGAAAGAAATCCTGCGGATTAAATACTTAAGCAACCTCTACCCCCGTCTTCATCTTCTAAGCCTAATGTGAAACCGGCCCAGGCACCCATATGGGAACCTGAGCCGGTTTAGCACAGCGGAACTGCAAATCGTTAAGTTCTAGTAATTAGCTCTTAACTATGTCGTATGCGTAGAACTGTGAGTTGAGACCATTGATTGGATAACCAGAAAGTGTTGACGAAGCAACAACAATCTGTGGGTAGAGATAGATCCAGTCACTTGCAGCCTCTGTTGCAATAATTTTGTTTGCGCGCTTCAAAAGTGATGCTTGCAAACGAGCTGTTCCAGCTTGTTCTGCTTGGTTAATCAAATCTGTAACAGTTTTGTTGTTATAACCCCAGTAGAAATCTGGATTGCCATACCAAACAACATCGCGATCATTAACATGCTCTTGCATTGTTGCTGCAAAGTCATGCTTCTTGTAAACGTTGTTGTACCACTGATCATCAGTAACTGAGTTAATAGTTACGGTGATACCTACTTTTGCAAGTTCAGATTTAATGAACGCAGCAGCAGCTGGGTGTGGATCATAAGTTGGAGTGTCTAAACGGAATGCAAATCCCTTTGGATATCCAGCAGCAGCAAGTTGCTTCTTTGCTAGAGCTGGGTTGTAAGGATTCACACCTGTTAGGTCTTCATACCAAGGATCAGTAGGAGGAACCATTGAACCGATTAGTGTGCCGTAATCGCCCCAGATTGAAGCAAGCAATTTCTTGTTATCGATTGCGGAAGTTACCGCTTTACGGACAAGTGCATTATCGAATGGAGCAACACGATCGTTGAAAACCAAGATCAACTTAGTGGTTGATTGGCCGTTACTGATCTTGTATGAAGCATTCTTAAATTGCGCTAAAGCATCTGGGCTCTGTGCGCTAGTAATGACGTCAACCGCCTTGGTCAAAAGAGCATTGTTTAGAGCAGCTGCTTCAGTGAAGTAGTGATAAACAACAGTTTTGTTCTTTGCAGGTGTACCCCAATAAGAATCGTTGCGTACTAATGACAATGTAGATCCGCGCTTCCAAGCTGAAAGCTTGTAAGGACCGGTTCCGTCTTCAACTGTTGCAAAGTCCTTATTAGCAGAGTTCATGATCCATATATAAGTGAGGTTGTATATGAATGAGATGGACTTGCTAGAAAGAGTCACAACGACAGTACGTGCATCTGGAGTTGCGATTGACTTTACGACCTTAAAGCTGCTCTTGCGAGCTGACTTTGACTCTGCAGCCGAAACCTTTTCTAAGCTGAATTTAACATCAGCTGAGGTAACTGCCTTGCCAGAGTGGAAAGTTACTCCACTGCGCAATGTGAATGTATAGGTAAGGCCATCAGCGCTGATCTTGCTTGCAGTCGCAAGCAAAGGCTCAACTTTTCCACCATCAGTGAGACGGTATAGACCTTCGTATGCATTTCCATTGAGAGCTTCGACGACGCCTTGTCCGCCTCCACCTGTGTTGTCTAAGTTCTGTGGCTCATAGAGTGAACCGATATTGATAGTTGC
Source organism: Actinomycetes bacterium (assembly GCA_037133535.1). Lineage (GTDB taxonomy): Bacteria > Actinomycetota > Actinomycetes > Nanopelagicales > Nanopelagicaceae > WLQV01. Next base: position 729 of record JBAXNY010000081.1, on the reverse strand, counting down.
ATCAGAAGTTGCCGCTGTTGCAGTAGTGCTACCAGCAACGAGTGCGATTGCAACTGCTAGGGCTACGCCCAATACTCCTAACTTCTTTCCATTCTTACCTGTTGTCATTTTTTCTCCTTATTGTTGTTTGAGCCTTTTCGCTTACCTTTTACGTGAACTGTTTTAGCCATTAATAATTAATGGATGAGGTAGCCACCGTTGAAAATCGGTAACTTCTCGCCGGCTCTAACGGCAAGATGTAAGCGATTCTGTGGCGGCGGCATAGGACAGTTGTAATGAATCGAGAATCCACAAGGTGGCACAAATGCCTGATTGAAATTGAGGATTACTTGATTCGTCCCCTCCGTTCGGTAAACGAAGAGAAATCTTCCGGCAGGATATGTTTCCTGGCCATTTGTTTTATCACCAAAGACGAGTAGTAGCACTCCGTCGTCATCGAAAGCGTTCAACGTATAGTCAACGCCATCAATAGTTGTGGTTATATCTCCAGGAACGACTTGATCTCTGGTTCCACCGTTGTCACGTATATATTCAAACGCAACTGCTTTATTTTGTGCATGTGGTGTGAAAGTTGCGGTAACAACCCATTCTGGATCAAATGGGTATAAATCAATAGTTTTAAATGCCTGGATGCTTTCTGAATTTGAATCCCACAAGCGAATTCCTTTAGCAATCACTTTGCCATCAAAGTCTTTTCGCTTAAGTTCGGTTGCGATTACAGTGTTTGGT
>JBAXNY010000080.1:0-5171 GCA_037133535.1 Actinomycetes bacterium | reverse complement strand
GGTGCATCTTTAGTAATGACCATTGTCTTCTTCAACTCTTTACCAACGCTAATTGCAGTAGCGGTAGTCGCATCATCGGTTTTGCTAGTGCGTGCAACTTCAAGCAAAGGCATGATCGCAACTGGATTGAAGAAGTGGAAGCCAATTACTCGCTCTGGATTCTTCAGGCCCTCTGACATCGCCTCAACTGAGAGTGATGAAGTATTTGTTGCTAAGACACACTCGGGGGAGATGATTGTTTCTAACTTTTTGAAGAGCTCCTGCTTGAGTGATAACTCTTCGAAGATTGCTTCGATGATGAAGTCGGCGGTAGCAAATGCGCTTTGATCAACTGATCCAGTGACCAATGAGCTGAGTCGACGAGCTGTCTCTTCCGACATCCGCTTCCTCTCAACTAACTTGGCTAATTCGCTATGAACCCAAGCCACGCCCTTATCAACACGGGCCTGATCTAAATCAGTCATCACAACTGGACAGCGCAAATTACGAACCATGATGAGAGCAAGTTGTGAGGCCATAAGCCCGGCACCAACAACACCTACCTTGCTCACCTTGCGCGCAAGTGCTGGCTTTGGTGCACCTTCAACTTTCTTGCGCTTCTTCTGAATTAAATTAAAGGAATAGAGCGAGGCCCGAAGTGAATCAGTCATTGTGAGATCGGCCAATGCGAGATCTTCAGCTGCAAAACCAGAATCGCGAGTTGCGGTGCGAGATTCGCCGATGAGTTTCAGAGCGCGCTCTGGCGCGGCAATTGTTGCACCGCCATATTTCTTTAACGCCGCAGCGCGTCCAGTAGCAATTGCAGCATCCCAATGGGCATCGCTTGAGAAGTCAGCACGTGCAATCTTCTTGGCACCACTTAATACTTGGGCTGCAAAATCCATGGAGTGTTCTAGGAAGTCAGCTGGTTCGTAAACAGCATCAACTACACCAAGTGCCAGTGCATCTTTTGCCTTCAGCATCGTGTTGTTATTTAAGGCATTGAGCATGATTACTTGAACGGCCTTTTCTGGTCCAATTAATTGGGGGAGCAGAGTTGCACCACCCCAGCCAGGAATCAGGCCGAGGAAGACTTCAGGCAGGCCAGTGAGGGCAGTAGATGCGAGTGTGCGGTAGTTGCAGTGAAGGCCAACTTCAAGACCGCCACCGAGTGCTAAACCATTAATAAAGGCGAAAGTCGGAATGCCGCACTCACCTAAGCGACGGAATACATCGTGACCTAGTTTCCCAATAGCTAGTGCCTGTTCGCGGTTTGCTAGAAATGCAATACCGGAGAGATCGGCACCTGCGGCGAAGATAAAGGGCTTACCAGTAATTCCTATCGCAGCTGGTTTACTCGCCACTGCTGCAGTGATTGCGGCATCGAGTTCTTCTAACGAAGTTGGACCAAAGGTGTTGGGGCGATTATGGTCGTAGCCATTATCTAAAGTGATGAGAGCGAGTTTGCCGCTAAATCCAAATGGCGTGAGATCTACCTCGCGCAGCAGCGCTTTGGTAACAACTTCTTCCGGCGCTCCCTCTGGTAATTGCATCACATCACTCATTATTTGCCCGCCTTAAAATGTGGGTTCTCCCAGATGACAGTGCCACCCATACCAAGACCGATACACATAGTCGTGAGGCCATAACGCACCTCAGGATGTTCTTCAAAGCTTCGTGCCAGATTGAGAATAAGTCGCACACCCGATGAGGCAAGTGGATGGCCAACTGCAATTGCGCCACCGACTGGATTCACGCGCGCATCATCATCGGCAATATTAAAGTGTTCAAGAAATGCGAGAACTTGTACTGCGAATGCTTCATTGACTTCAAAAAGTCCGATGTCAGAGATCTTTAAGCCAGCTTTCTTGAGCGCCTTCTCAGTTGCGGGAACTGGGCCATAACCCATGACCTCTGGTTCAACGCCGGCAAATGCAAAGGTGACTAATTTCGCTTTAATCGAAAGACCATTTGCCTTCGCATATTCTTCACTGGCAAGCACTGATGCAGTTGCGCCATCGTTGAGTCCTGCCGCATTTCCGGCAGTGACGCGACCAGCTGGACGAAATGGTGTCTTCAGCGCAGCGAGTGCTTCCAAAGTTGTACCAGGACGTGGTGGTTCATCAACTGTTGCTATTGCCCAACCCAATTCTGCGCTACGTGCTGCAACTGGAATGAGATCGCGTTGGATTTTTCCATCGGCATAAGCCTTGGCAGTTTTGACTTGTGAGTTAAGTGCATATTTATCGGAACGCTCTTTAGTCAACGTTGGAAAACGATCGTGCAACCGCTCTGCGGTATTGCCCATGGAGAGTGCATCGGTATCAACGAGCTTCTCTGCTAAATAACGAGGATTGGGATCCATGCCATCGCCCATTGGATGATTTCCCATATGTTCAACTCCGCCAGCGATTGCAAGATCATAAGCACCCATTGCAATTGCACCGGAAATTGTTGTGACTGCAGTGAGCGCACCCGCGCACCAACGATCAATGGAGTAACCAGGAACGCTCTGTGGCAGTCCAGCAAGGAGTGCAACGCTTCGACCAATGTTCATACCTTGATCACCGGTCTGTGTTGCAGCAGCGATCGCAACATCATCTATAGCGCTAGGAGAGATGAGAGGGTTTCGTTCTAGAAGTCCGCGGATTGCGCGAACAATTAAGTCATCGGCGCGAGTGCCGGCATAAAGACTTCCGGCTTTACCAAATGGAGTGCGAACAGCATCAACGAGGACGACAGTTCTAGATTGCGAGCTCATAAGCTTTCCTTCTCTACGGATGATGTTTCAATGTTACCCGTGAGTAGGAATAAAGACTAACCCTGAATGAGTGTTTTTACCTTCGCAGGCTTAGAAAGGTAAGCGGCGATAACAAGGCCAAGGTAAGCCGCCCAGATAATGAGCTGGAACCAGGATGTGGTTGTATCGAAGCCAATAGTTCCACCGAGAAGTGATGCAACAAGAGAATCCTTAGGCATCCAGGAAGTGACATCCCAAACGAAGGCATCTGCTCCTGGGATGAGGCCGAATTCCTGGAACTCATGTATTCCGTAGGAGAGGACACCGCCGGCAACAACGATCAGCGCCACACCTGAGTAGGTGAAGAACTTACTGAGATCGATCTTGACTGAGCGATTGTAAATTCCAAATCCCAAGGCAACAGATGCTGCTAAACCAAGGAGAAGGCCCAAAGTTGCAGTAGAGATTGCTCCCACAGTTTGGAAATTTGTATAGAGAAAGAGTGATGTCTCAAGACCTTCGCGAGCAACAGCGAAGAATGCAAGGAGGGCCATTGAGAGAGCCCCAGATGCAACTGCGACCTCGGTCTTGCCATGGAGTTCAGCGCGCAGACCGCGACCGGCACGTTTCATCCAGAAGACCATCCATGTCACTAGCGCTACCGCTACGAAGGATGTGGTTCCAGCGAAGATCTCAGCGCCCTTTGTAGTGAGTTCTGCAGAGGTATAGGAAAGGAATGCTCCCAGAGCCAAGCTCAGGGCAATAGCGAGGGCTACACCGCTCCAGAGGGCGCGCAGATGTCGGCGGCGCTCGCTCTTCACGAGATAGGCAACGAGAATGCCCACAATGAGGGCAGCCTCGAGCCCCTCACGAAGGGCGATGATGAAAGTGCTCAACATGGTTTTAATCTAGAGGCAGGTGGGGATTTTCGCAACTTAAATGTTGCGTAATTCGTCACATTTATTCGGGCTCGGCTTGGCTCTCTTGCCCCTCTGCTGGCGGCAGAACGAGGGCTTTCTTCTCCTGCAATGGCGCGACTAATAGGTCAGCGACGAGATTGCACTGCCACGGCCTGGCACCAAAGCCAAGTAGGTATTCGGAGAGCGCGCTCGCAGTAAGAACTTCGCCATGGTGTTCCCAACAGAGTCGGCGTAGCGCCTCTGGTTGCAGAATGTTTTCAACCGGAATTGAAATTCGCTCGGAGAGTTCGACCATCGCGGCACGGGAATGAGTGAAGGGTGCATAAGCAAGTGGGAACTTCTCACGCCAAATTTTTGTGGGCGGCGCGGCATCGCTATGAAGACGCACCGGAGGCCACGAACTCTCTGGCGCTTCCACTACATCGATGATGGCTTTCTGCCAGAGCGAATATCGCTCCATCCACTTTGGCCTGACACCAAGTGGGCGAAGTGCTTTCTCAAATGTCTTGCGGTTGAGCGGAGCTGCCACCGCTAATTCAACAATTGCAGAATCGTTGAGTAGGCGACCTGGTGCGATGTCTGTTTCCAGCGCAACTTCCAGGCGGGCTTCCCAGAGTGATTTGATGATTGCAAGTTCTTTTCGAGTTTTAATTTTATGCATTCCCGATGTGCGACGCCATGGATCTTTACGTGGTTCTGGCGCAGGTGCGGCAAGAATGCTGGCAAATTCCTCCAGCGCCCACTCTAACTTTCCAGCCTCTGCAAGTTTGCTAGCAATAATTTCGCGCAGCTCTACCAGAAGCTCAACATCGAGTGCGGCATAAGTGAGCCAATCTTGGGCAAGTGGGCGCATCGACCAATCAACGGCGCTATGTTCTTTCGCTAATGAATAACCAAGCAATGACTCAACAAGTGGACCAAGCCCCACACGGGGCAGACCTGCAATTCTTCCGCCGAGTTCAGTATCAAAGAGGCGAGTAGGTGAAATTCCCAATTCACGCAAACATGGTAAATCTTGAGTACTGGCGTGGAGAATTACTTCATCGGTATTGAAGAGCTCATTAAAGCTCTGCCAAATTTCGGGATTGTCATTGAATGCAATGGGATCGATTAAATGCAGGCCACCATTAGTGCGCTTGATCTGTACTAAGTAAGCACGTGCACTAAATCGATAACCCGAGGCGCGTTCGGTGTCGAGGGCGAATGGCCCAGTGCCGGCTGCTAGTTCTTGTAGCGCTTTCTCGCACTCAGCCATCGTTGTGATGATCGGTGGCGTTCCGGATGCAGGAGAGAGCAGTGGTGTTGCAACTACTTCACCTTCGACTGCTTCATCCATAAATTCAGTGGCCAGATTATCGGCGACGCGCAGCAGTGATTGCCGCAACTCCTTCAGGGAGCGCTTCCAATACTGCTAACTGTGCCAAGAGATCGCACCAGCCTTTGAGGTGATTTGTTAATTCAATTTCAATGCTCTTCTCGCCGCTAAACACTGGTGTCCATGATGCGCGAATTTCCATTTCCGCTTCATCGCT
>JBAXNY010000079.1:0-5184 GCA_037133535.1 Actinomycetes bacterium | reverse complement strand
GCTATTGCGATAAATAACCCACCTAGAACACCGGCACCTAAGCGCCAGCGAGGAATTGCACGAGTGCGAGCAGCTAGCGAAATCTTGCCAAAGCCTGTCCTTACCTTCTTGTTAGCCAGTGCAATAAGAATAAGAACCACTAACCCTGAACCGAAAGAAATACATGCAGTTTCTAAGCCATTATTGAGACGGTGCGAAAGTTCACCATTAACGCGTGATTGAATCGCGATCATTACGCCACAGAGCGCAGCTAATAAATCAAATCGCATTTGCTTAGCCTACTCAGTTTCAAGTGCGTCATTGGCTTGCAGCCATTCTTCTTCCAAAACAATCTTCTTTGCGCGATGACTCTCTAAATCACTAGTAAGTCTTATAAGTTCTTCGGCATTGAAACTAGCTGCTTCAAGTTCGGCTAGTAATTCAATTTCCCGTGCTCCTGCTTTTTCGATCTGACGTTCTAGTCTTGCTAAATCCTTCTTCACTTGACGTTGCATTGCAGCAGAGGAAGGACCCTTGAATGGCTTGTCAGTGACTTTGCTTTTTTCGGTTACAGCAGCGCGGTTCTCTAAATACTGATCGATACCTCGTGGTAGATCGCGCATTGCGCCATCGCCCAATAATCCAACGAAGCGATCGCATACTCGCTCAAGAAAATAGCGATCGTGGGAAATAACTAAAATTGTTCCTGCGTAAGAATCTAAGAGATCTTCTAACTCGGTCAGCGTTTCAATATCAAAATCATTTGTTGGCTCATCTAGAAGTAGAACGTTCGGGCTATTCATCAATAGGCGAGTTAGCTGCAAGCGGCGACGCTCACCACCGGAGAGATCTCCCACTGGTGTCCATTGTGAGTCATGACTAAAACCCAATCGATCACAGAGCTGCGATGCAGATAGTTCGCGTCCGCCGCCAAGTTCTACGCGATTAGCGACATTTTCAACCGCTTCTAATACTCGCCACTTGGGATTGAGTTCATCTAAATGCTGTGTGAGAAAGGCAGATTTCACGGTAATTCCCGTGACAACTTTTCCTGCAGTGGGACTAATTTCACCAGCAAGTAAGCGCATAAGAGTTGTCTTTCCAGCGCCATTAATTCCAACAATTCCAATACGCTCACCGGGGCCAACATTCCAATAGAGATTTTCTAGAATCTCTTTGTCGCCGGCGCGCAAATGGGCATTATGAATTTCATAAACGGTATTTCCTAATCTATTTTGAGCAAATTTGAGAAGTTCAGCGTTATCGCGTGGTGCGGGTTCTTCTGCAATAAGAGTATTAGCAGCATCAATTCGAAATTTTGGTTTCGTGGTACGAGCAGGTGCGCCACGGCGCAGCCAAGCTAGCTCCTTGCGAATGAGATTGTTGCGTCGCGCATCCATTGCCGATGCCTGTCTGGAGCGCTCTGCTTTAGCTAAAACATAAGCAGAGTACCCGCCGTCATACTCTTCAACTTTTCCTTCAACTACTTCCCAAGTGCGTTCGGTAACTGCATCAAGGAACCAGCGATCGTGCGTGACAACTACTACAGCAATTCGCCTGGAATTAAGGTGTGATGCCAGCCAAGCAACACCTTCAACATCGAGATGGTTTGTGGGCTCATCGAGCAAAATTAAATCTAAATCATCGATAAGTAGCTTCGCTAAACCAACGCGTCGTCGCTCACCACCAGAGAGCGTTGCAAATTTGCGATCGAAAATTTCAGTAGAATGCCCGCCAAATAATCCGGTAAAGACTTCGCGGATTCCACTTTCTCTGGCCCACTCATGTGTTGCTTTGCCACCGAGCACAACATCACGCACGGTTGCACTCTTATCTTGCACATCAAATTGTGAGAGCAAGCCAAGTTTGACCGCATTTGCTTTAGTTACACGACCGGCATCGGGTGATTCAATTCCGGCAATTACTTTCATTAGCGTGCTCTTGCCGGAGCCATTTCGGCCAACAATTCCAATGCGATCTGTATCAGAGACGCCAAGTGAAACTTCGGCTAGAAGTGGGCGAATATCAAAGGCTTTTGAGACCTCTTCTAAGTTAACAAGATTTCGCGCCATAATGTGATGAGCCTACCCGCGGGCGCCCGAGGTAGAAAATTGGCGCCGTAATGTTTAGGCTATCTAAATGAGCGGTATCGATCGTGAGTATGCATTGCAATTAGATCGCGAAGATCGCCTTGCGCCATTTCGAGAGCTTTTCATCAATGACAATCCTGAGATTTGCTATCTCGATGGAAATTCTCTTGGGCGTTTGCCCAAATCGACTCTCACCGTAATAAATGACTTTCTCCTCAATGAATGGGGTAAAGAGGTTGTCACCGGTTGGGGCCATTGGATTGATGAAGCAGAAGTTACTGGCGATTTGATTGGCAAGAGCGCTGTGGGTGCGGGGCCAGGGCAGGTGCTCGCATGTGACTCAACATCAGTAAATTTCTATCAACTATGTATGGCGGCAATCAAAGCTCGTCCTGGCCGAAAGACAATTATTACCGATGCTGCTAATTTTCCTACCGATCGCTACATCTTGGAAGGTATTTCCAAGAGCCTTGGTATGAAATTGATTTATCTCGAGAATGAGATCGATCCAAGTTTTAAGAACGAACGAATCACGGCAGAAAATCTTGAGCCATACCTCAGCGATGATGTAGCCCTGGTGAGTTTGGAAGTAATTCAATACCGCTCTGGCGCGCGCAACGATCTCAAATCCATTACCGATGTGGTTCGTAAATATGGTGGGTTAGTGGTCTGGGATGCAAGTCACGCAGTTGGTGCTATTGAATTGAATTTTGATAAGAGCGGTGTTGATCTAGCAGTTGGCTGCACTTACAAATATGGAAACTCTGGACCAGGCTCTCCTGCCTGGCTCTATGTTCGCAAACAGTTACAGAGCCAATTACAAGTGCCGATTCAAGGTTGGTTTGCCCAAGGTGATCAATTTGCTATGGGTGCAGAATTTGAAAAGGCAGATGGAATTCGCGGCTTTCAAATTGCATCCCCTTCCATCATTGGCTTGCGTTCAATCAATGAAGCTTTCACAATGATCGGCGAGGCTGGTATCTCGGCAATTGCAGAGAAGGCTGCCAAAGGCACTGAATTAATGATTGATTTATACGATGCCTGGTTAGCACCGCTGGGTTTCACACTTCTTACATCGCGCAATGCACAAGAGCGCGGCGGCCATCTCTCCTTTCATCATCTAGAAGCTGAACGCATTTCAGTAGCGCTGCGCAAATTTGCTAATGTGATTCCTGATTATCGAACACCTAATGCACTCCGTCTTGCTATCTCGCCACTACCAACAAGTTTCCTTGAAGTGTGGGAGGGCTTTGCTCGAATTCGTGAGAGTGTGGCAGCGCGCGATTACGAGAAAATTTCAGGAAGCGACTCTCGAGTTACTTGATCGCCCGTCCAACGACGTGGTAACGAACTCCGGCAAAATTCTGATCTTTAGTTGTTCCGCGACCATCAAGGAATGTTTTTATGCCAGGCAGTGATGCTGCAGTGAGCTCCTTATATTCAGCGTGATCTGCCTGCAAAATAGCTGCATCGACTGCTTCACCTAAATGATAGGGAGCAAAGCCATAGCCAGTTAATTCAGCATCGCTGTACATAGGGTCATGGACGAAAACTTTTGCGCCAGCTGCAGTAAGTGCTGCAACTGTGGGAAATACACCAGAGAAAGCACTTTCTTTAACGCCGCCGCGATAAGAGGCACCAAGTACTACAACTCGCGCATCTTTCAAGTTGCCATGTAACTTCGCCAAGGTCTTAACCACATGCTCAGGCATCGCCTTATTAGCATCCCGAGCTGCGCTCACCACAGTTGCCGATGGATCGTTCCAGAGATACATACGTGGGTAAATTGGAATGCAGTGGCCTCCAACAGCAATTCCTGGGCGGTGAATATGTGAAAATGGTTGAGAATTTGATGCATCGATAACTTTCTGTACATCAATTCCGTGAGTTTCGGAGAAGAGTGCAAATTGATTGGCAAGTGCAATGTTTACATCGCGATAAGTGGTCTCCGCTAATTTTGCTAACTCTGATGCTTCGCTACTTCCTAGATCCCAAACGCCATTCTTCTCAACTAAATCTGGCCGATCATCAAAATCAAGAACTTCGCGATAAAAAGCAACTCCTCGAGCACCAGATTGCTCATTGATTCCACCTACTAGTTTGGGATATTTACGGAGATCGGCAAAGACCCGTCCAGTAAATACTCGCTCAGGTGAGAATACTAAATCGAAATCAACGCCAGCTTTGAGGCCGGAAATTTTCTCCAGTGCTAAGGCAAAGCGATTACGAGTAGTCCCCACCGGCAGAGTTGTTTCATAAGAAACCAGCGTGCCCTTCTTTAGCCCTTTACCAATTGACTCTGTTGCTGCATCCATCCAGCCAAAGTCTGGAACGCCTGACTCATCGACAAAGAGTGGGACTACAACGACAACTGCATCGCTCTGCGCAACAGCAGCGGTGGTGTCGGTGCTTGCGATCAATTTTTTCTCTGCAACAACTGCAGCTAAATATTCTTGCAGATGCGCCTCACCGGGAAATGGCTCTTTGCCGGCATTTACTAAATCAACGGTATTTTGATTGACATCGGTACCAATAACAGAGTGACCCTTGCGCGCAAATTGCACAGCAAGTGGCAGACCAATCTTGCCCATCGCAACTACGGTGATCTTCATTCTTATCCTCTGCTCAATGTGGCCAAGTGATCGTGCGCTGCGAGAAGTTTATCGCCTTGGCGCTCCCAAGCGTATTCATCAAGAAGGTTGGGAGTTATTGCCGCCACATACTTGCTCCTATTACGGGCGATCTCTTCATAGGCCGCTGAAAGTTCTTGCGAATTTTCAGCTGTAAAAACCACGCCATTGCCACGCAATTTCACTTCCGCCGCCATAGTTTTCATGTCGCTGACGATGATGGGCAATTTTGCGTGGAGATACTCAAAGAATTTAGTCACTAATGAAATTTCATGGTTGGGATAATGCAGAATTGGAATTACTCCACTTGTCGCATCGGAGACAAAGGTAGAGACATACCATTCAGGCACGTAGGGATGAACATGAACTCGATCTGCAACTTCGAGAATCTTGGCTCGTGCTAGTTCTTTCTTAACATAAGCATTTGCTGGATTTACTACGAGTGCAATGTGATGATCTGGTGCGCCAACAAGAGCATCAACCAT
>JBAXNY010000078.1:0-5231 GCA_037133535.1 Actinomycetes bacterium | reverse complement strand
TTGGTCCAGTGATCGCAGCCCTTGAGGCGCTCGGTGTAAAGATCGATCACGAAAATCGTTATAGCTTGCCAATGAGTGTCCATGGCACTGGTGCAATTACAGGTGGCGAAATTGCAATCGATGCAAGTGCATCGAGCCAATTCCTCTCCGCACTTCTTCTTATTGGTAGCAACACTAAAAATGGAATTACGATTTCTCATACTGGTGGCTCACTTCCTTCGATGCCCCACATTGAAATGACAATTGCTATGGTGCGCGACTTTGGCGGAGAAATCACCGTTGATCAGAAGGCGCAGACCTGGCACGTCGCACCGCGAAAATTGCACGGTATGGAACTCACTATTGAGCCAGATCTCTCCAATGCTGCGCCATTTCTCTCAATTGCAATGGCAGTCGGTGGCAGCGTCACAATAAAAGATTGGCCAAGTTCTACAACTCAACCAGGCGGTGAGTTACCTGCAATTCTCGAGCGCATGGGTGCAAAAACCTCGCTGGGCAAAGATGGACTTACTCTGACAAGTAATGGCCTCATTCATGGGATTGATATCGATCTCCATGATCTCGGTGAGTTAACCCCGGCAATTGCCGCTTTGGCCGCACTTGCTGATTCACCATCGCGAATTACCGGTATTGGTCATTTGCGTCTGCACGAAACAGATCGCTTAGCTGCGCTCACAAGTGAAATTAATGGACTAGGCGGCAAAGTAAAAGAATCACCTGATTCACTTGAATTTACACCTGCGCCACTTCATAAAGGAATTTTCCATACTTATGAAGATCATCGCTTAGCAACTGCAGGTGCAGTAATTGGTTTGGTAGTAAGCGATGTTGAAGTAGAGAACATTGATACGACCAAAAAGACCCTGCCTAACTTTGCGCAGATGTGGAGCGATCTTCTTCGATGAGTGAAAAATACGCTCGCTTTGATGAATCCCATGCGCGGGTTCGCCCTAGTGGTGGAACGCGCCCCCGCAGTAAAGATCGACCATCCCATAGCGATGCAGTTCGCGCATTTGTCACAACGGTCGATCGCGGGCGAATTACCTGCGTCTTAGAAAATGGCGATGAAATCACGGCAACAACAGCGCGCGAATTAGGCAGAAAGTCAGTTGTAGTCGGCGATTACGTTGGAGTGGTCGGAGATGTCAGCGGTAAAGATGGAAGCTTGGGGCGCATCGTCACTATCCAAGAACGGCGCAATACTTTAAGTCGCAGCATCGATGATGTTGCAAAAGTGGAGCGCACAATTGTGGCCAATATCGATCAGATCGTCATCGTTGTTGCGGCGGCAAATCCAGAGCCACGTCGCGGCCTTATCGATCGCTTCTTGGTCTGCGCCTTCCACGAAAACATCCAACCAGTAATTTTGATTACCAAGATTGACATTGCAGCGATGCCAGATTTTATGAGCGAATATGAAGTCTTAGGAATTCCAATTCTGCAGAAGAGTAAGGATGGTCCGCTCAAAGAGATCCAGGATCTTCTTGCTGAGAAGAAATCAGTTTTAGTTGGCCACTCTGGTGTCGGAAAATCAACTCTCATTAATCAATTGATTCCCGCTGCGCTGCGTGCAACTGGAATTGTTAATGAGAGTACTGGGCGCGGTCGTCACACATCTTCGAGTGCAATTGCACTGCCACTAGAAGGGACAACTTCCGGGAGCGAGAATTCCGGATGGATTATTGATACTCCCGGCATTCGTGCATTTGGTTTGGCGCACATTGATCCCGAACGAATTCTTGGCGCATTCCCCGAGCTCTACGAAGTCTCCCAAACCTGCATGAGCAACTGCTCCCATCAAGGTAGCGACTGTGCAATTGCTACCTGGGCAAGTGCTGCCACTGGGCGCGAAGGTGAGATCAGAATCGCTCGATTAGAGAGCCTGCGTACCCTGCTCGACACTAAATTAGATGTGACACTGGACTAGGCTGGATTTATGAGCGCGCAAAGTCCCGGAGGATCGCAATACGGCGCCGACTTAGCGCTGGCGCAAGAACTTGCCGATGCCGCAGATGTAATAACAACTGCGCGTTATCGCGCACTCGATCTCGTTATTACAACTAAGCCAGATGCCACTCCTGTTACCGATGCCGATAAGGCAGTTGAGAGCACACTGCGCGAGTTAATTACCAAAGTGCGACCTGGCGACAAAATAATTGGTGAAGAGTTTGGTGGCGTTGGATCAGATGCAAAGGCAAGTGGTCGCCACTGGGTCATTGATCCGATCGATGGAACGAAGAATTTTATGCGTGCAGTTCCAGTCTGGGCCACTCTTATTGCTCTAGTAGAAAATGGTGAGGTTGTTGTTGGTGTGATTAGCGCTCCAGCTCTCAATCGCCGTTGGTACGCGGCAAAAGGAAGTGGCGCTTATGTGCATTCGCTGCCTAGCACTGAGAATGATTCACTACGAAAGATTTCAGTATCGAAAGTCGCGCAACTCTCCGATGCTTCGCTCTCTTTCTCGGACTTAGTCGGCTGGGGTGCTAATCGCGATAACTTCATCGCGCTGATGGATCAGGTTTGGCGCACACGTGGCATCGGAGATTTCTGGTCACACATGCTCGTTGCCGAAGGCGCCGTTGATATTGCAGCTGAACCATCCCTTGCGCTCTGGGATATGGCAGCGATCGACATTATTGTGCGCGAGGCTGGCGGAACATTTACCGATTTAAATGGCGCAGCTGGGCCACATGGAAAGAGCGCAGTAAGTAGTAATTCACTACTTCATAGCGCAGCGTTGAAGAAAATTTCTCATGGCTGAATCCTTTCTCGGTTCCATCTCAGTTGGAGCGCCAGCTTCGCCGCAAACTGCACCAGAGGATCAACCAGGTGATCGCTCTGGGCTCACTAAAGATGCGCTAGAAGTTCGCACGCTCCAGGTAGGAGGAATGACTTGTAGCTCCTGCGTAAATACCGTGGAGCGTGCGCTCAATGCAATACCTGGTGTGAGTGCAACGGTGAATTTTGCAACTGAGACCGCGCATGTATTGATGCAACCAGATGTAAGAGAGAAAACTTTAGTAGATGCCGTTAAACGTGCCGGTTATGAAGTAAAGGTAATTCACGATTCATCTCAGATTGCCCTACATAGCAAGAAGAGCGCAGTGAGTTTTATTCTCGCGCTGCTCCTGACTGCGCCAGTATTTGCGATCTCGATGTTCATGAGCCTTCACATGAAGGTATCTACTTGGCTAGATGGCCAACTCACTAATTACAACATCGCACTTCCTGCCGCACCTACCGCAACATGGGCGGCGATAATTCTGAGTGCACCTGTTGTTCTGATCATTGCCTATCCAATTCATAAGGCAGCGCTGCGAAATTTGACGCACCCCACTATGGATAATTTAGTTTCGTTGGGATCACTCACTGCATTTGGCTGGTCGATTTATGCAGCACTTACCAATTCTGGTGATAGTTATGCCGAAGTTGCCGCCACTGTAATTACCTTTGTCATTCTTGGGCGCTACTTGGAAGCTAAAGCAAAGAAGCAGGCAAGTAGTGCACTCTCAACCTTGCTCACACTTGGCGTAAGAGAAGTCTCCGTGATGCGCGCCGGTGCCACAATTCAAATTTCGATCGCCGATCTTGCCTTTGGTGATGAATTCATTGTTAAACCAGGTGAGCGAATTCCCACCGATGGCGTTGTGGTCTCTGGTTCAAGTGAAGTCAACAATGCACTGGTCACTGGTGAATCCCTTCCTATTAAGGCCGAGATCGGCACAAATGTTATTGGTGGTGCACTTAATCTCAATGGTCTTCTTGTAGTAAAGACACTTCGCATTGGCTCCGATAGTGAATTAGCAAGAATCACTGCAATGGTGATTGGTGCACAAGGTGTGAAGGTTCCGATTCAGCGCCAAGTCGATCGCATCAGCGCAGTATTTGTTCCGCTAGTAACAACTCTTGCAGTAATTACCTTCTTAATGTGGCGCCAGAATGGCCATCCACTCGCCTACTCACTCTCCACTGCTATTGCGGTAATTGTTATTGCTTGCCCATGTGCGCTGGGATTAGCAACTCCTGTTGCACTCCTTGTCGCCTCAGGTCGCGGCGCACAACGCGGAATTGTGATTGCTCAACCGCGCGCACTTGAAATTGCGGGAAAGATCGACACTGTCCTACTCGATAAGACCGGAACTATTAGTACTGGTGAGATGGCAGTGCTGCACTTTGTTGCGCCAGCAAGTGCGGCAGCAACACTTGGCGCTCACTTCCAGAACATTGCCACAGAACGCAACATTGCAACGAGTGCGCTCTCGATTGAAAAACTCAGCACGCATCCAGTGGCTGCAGCGATTGCCACATGGGCACTTGGTCAAGGTGGCGTTGCTGCCGCGGTCAGCGAATTTCAAAGTACACCTGGTGCCGGATCTGCAGCGCGAATTGAAATCGCAAGCGAGAGGCCAGTTGTATTAATTGGTTCACCTGCCGCTGTTGCTCACAGTACGACAACATTTGCACCAGAACTCCAGAGTGCAATTACTGAATGGGAGCGCGAAGGCTTAACGCTCTCTGTTCTTGCCTGGGATGGCGTTGCATTGGCAGCCTTTGCAGTCGGTGATCAAATTAAGGCAGATGCGGCGCAAGGAATTGCAGCACTTGTTGCCAGAGGAATTTCACCATGGTTAATCACCGGTGATAATGCTCAAGTTGGCGAAAACGTTGGCGCTAAAGTAGGAATCCCATCGGCCCAAATTATTTCGCAGGCAACACCAGAAGATAAGTTAAATAAAGTGAATCAACTTCGCGCAAGTGGTCACTGCGTGCTTATGGTGGGCGATGGCGTTAATGATGCCGCAGCCCTTGCTGCAGCTGATCTGAGTATTGCGATGGGAACTGGAACAGAGACCGCAATGGCAACCTCTGACATCACTGTGATGCAGCGAGATTTTATGAGCGTCAATCGCGCGCTTGAATTATCTACGCAGACTTTAAGAATTATTAAAGTAAATTTGCTCTGGGCATTTCTCTACAACGTTATTGCGATTCCAGTTGCGGCCGCAGGGCTCTTAACGCCAATGATCGCGGCAGGTGCCATGGCGGCTTCTAGCCTCTTTGTCGTCAGTAATTCGCTGCGCATTAAATAGCGCAACCTCTCTCGTTCTAGTAGCGGGGGCAGGATTTGAACCTACGACCTCTGGGTTATGAGCCCAGCGAGCTACCGAGCTGCTCCACCCCGCGTCGGTAGGCCAATGCTATTGCCCAAGGTAGAGAGTTACCAAATCGCC
>JBAXNY010000077.1:0-5399 GCA_037133535.1 Actinomycetes bacterium | reverse complement strand
GCATTACAGAGAGTGACGCCATCTGGAAGGACTTGCAATACATCGTCATAGCCAGCATTAGGACTTTGAATAATCTTGAGATTATTCATTCCTTTAATGGGGTTGAGTCCCGTTGGTCCTGACATGTAGGCAGGAACGTAGAACTCAATTTCGGCTAAATCGGAATCAGCCGGAACTTTGCCATCGGTGGGCAGCGCTGTAACGCCAGCCAGAAGATTCAAATCCGGCCATTGGGTCCAAACTTTCATAGCGCCTTGAAATTCTCGGCTGGGCGTCCCTTAATCAATGGGTCCCAATCGCTCTTGCTCTGCCATGGAGTTTCATAAGTTGGTGAATTTACATAACGCTCCATAGTGAAGAGAATGCTTGCGCCACTGCCAGCTGCGAGATCGACTGCAAACCACTTATTGTTGATTGCAACTTCTTCACTCTTGCCACCTTGGGTGATGGTTGCCTTAGTGAACTTATGCTCACCGAAAGTTCCAGCTTGAATTACTAATTGACGGGCATCGCTCTTGCTGATGTTGGCAACCTGCATTTCAACTGTGGTCGAAGTGACTTTCTCAACGATCATGGCAACATCATCTGGAAGTCCAGTGCGCTGCTTCTGTCCATCAAATGGGCGCACCTTTCCATGTTGCAGGCCACCGTGGGAAATGTGCATTGGTCCACCAAAGACCATTTGGCCAAGTCCTTCAAAGTAGACCGGATTGAACTCTTGCCATGCGTGGATTTGATAACCATCAACGCGAAGATCTAAACCAACTTCACAGTCGGCAGTTGCTGGATCGTAATTATCCCAATCGCGCGGTGCACCAGTCTTAGAGCGCATCTTGCGTAATTGATTATCAATCAGCGTGAGATTCATCTGAAGAATCTTCTCTGGGTAGCCCGCAATTTCACCGCGCATGTATTGGAACCAGGAAACGGTATTTGCGATGTAATGCTTTGTTTGGCGACCAGTCTTTCCATCTGAACCAGATACTCCTGGTGCCACAATCTCATTCCAATCAGTGTCGCGGGACATGCGATCGATACGTGCAAGGTCTTCATCGGCCATTGATGTAGTCCAGATGTAAATCATGTTGCGTGGATTGAGTAGACGGTAATCACCCCAGCCGGCATCGAAGTGCTTCATTGGAACCTTCATAACGCCATCGACCTCTTTGCGAAGCGACCAGATGAGATCCTCCTGTGAACGAGCAAGCTCTAAGTACTTGTAGTCACCAGTGAGCATTACCGCGTTCATTGAGGCATTTGTTAATGGCTCGATCAGAGTGGTGTAGCCATGTGGCCAACGCCAACCGTAGTAACCACCCCACCACTTACCATCGTTGTACTCACCGATTTTGCCAGTAAGACCAACGTTGTCAGGAAGAATTCCTTCATTGTCCTTGGCGCGCTTGTGCCATAAATCTAAGTAATCAGTAACCCAAGACTTCAATGTTCCATCTTGAGAGTACATAAAAGCATGAGTCATCAGCGAAGTTGCATTGAGGTTAAGTGGCACATCCCCGCGCATCATGCGCTCATTCATCTTCTCGATGATCTCGGCATAGAGCGCATCATCTGACCAATGCGCCTTCATCTTTGAAAAATCGTTGTGCTTGAGATCTTCGTATGGTGCTAAGTAATCATCCAGAACAGTGCGGTGAGTCTGCCAATCTTCGTGAGTTACTTGCAGGCGAGGTCCGCGGCTTCCAGATAGTGGTGAACGAATAATCTTCAGCGCAGGATCATAATTAGGTGCTTCAGAATCTGTGCCGTTATACATATTTGCAAAGCTCTGCGCACGTTGGCGATCGACCAAACTCTCTGGCTTTGTTAATCCAAAGAAGTAGAAATAAAGCATTCCTTCGCCATGATGCATCCAGTCGTAGTAGCCATCAAACTCGCGGTGGATCTGTCCGTATTGAGTCCATTGCCAAGTGATCATGTCCCACATTTGGCGAGCTAATTCATAAACCCGCTCATTGCCACCAATAGAGTAGAAGAGTGCCAAGTTCATGAATGCTTCGTACGGATCATCGGAACCATCCATTGAGCCCCATTGATCGCGCCAAATAAGAGTGCCATCTGGTCGGGTGTAACGCGCTACGAATTCCACTGCTGCATCATTGAGTTTGTCGATGATCTCGCGCTCCATGGTGGCCCACTTTGGTGCGGCAAGTGGTGCAGAAACCTTGGCTGATGGAATTGTCATAGACATGAGACTCCTCTATTGGGTGATACCAAAAGCCTATAGGCTTTAGAAATGAATTCAATAGCCCACAACCGAGTGGCAATTGTCACCGGTGGCAGCACTGGTCTTGGTCTGGCAATCACTGAACTATTTCTGCGAAATGGTTACCGTGTTCTCGCTACCGCTCTCGCTGATTCACCCGAGCGCAAGACACTGGCTGCTGAGGGCCTGCCATCTGAATTTATTGCATCTGATTTAAATCAACCTGAGGCGCAATCTCACATAGTGATAAAGCACGCAATCTCGCTCTGGAACCAGATCGATGTGCTCGTTAATTGCGCTGGACGTATTGCACATAAAGAGGTTGCCGACGTTACGACCAAAGATTGGGATGAAGTCCTCAATGTCAACGTAAAAGCGCCATTCTTTATGGCGCAAGCTGCAGTTGCTCACCTAGAGAAGACGCAAGGTTGCATTATCAACATCAGCTCCACCGCTGCTAAAAATCCCATGTTAAAAAATCAAATTTATGACACATCAAAGGCTGCGCTCAATCAACTCACTCGCTCACTTGCGATGGAATTTCGGGAGAAGAAAGTGCGCGTCAACGCACTGATGCCAGGTGGAATGCGCACACCATTAGTAGAAGAATGGCTAGAGAAGCATTTAGGGCATAAGCCAACCGCTGCAGAATTAGATTCACCAAATATGAGACGCCCGGAAGATACAGCTCAGGGCGTACTCGCACTTGCAAGTCCAGAGTTATGGCTCATCAATGGCGCTGAAATCGCTATTGATAGCGGCTTCCACATTGGATAATTCTTTGCCGGACTTAATGCCAGCTCTTTACATTGGCCATGGCGCACCCATGTTGCTCGATGATCCACACTGGAGCGGACAATTGCGCGAAGTGTCGAAATCAATTCCCAAACCTAAGGGAATTCTGATCGTTTCAGCGCACTGGGAGGCCCAGCCAGTAACACTGAGCAATCCAGCCGCTAATTCACCACTCGTTTACGACTTCTCCGGTTTTGATCAGAAGTTCTATCAGATGACTTACAACACTCCAGATGCATCTGCACTTGCAACTCGAGTCGCAGCGATGATGCCCAATAGCGAACCGGTGCGACAGAGTGCGCGCGGTCTCGATCATGGTGCTTGGGTGCCATTGCGAGTGATGTATCCCGATGCAGATATTCCAGTGTTGCAGATGTCGATGCCCACACATGATCCGGGTCGACTCATTGAACTAGGTCGCAGATTGCAACCTCTGCGCGAAGAAGGAATTTTGATTATTGGCTCTGGTTTCTTAACACATGGACTTCGCTATCTGCGTGACTGGAGTATCGATGCCACCGCACCAACCTGGTCTTCGGAATTTGATCTCTGGGCCGCTGAAGCACTTGCTCGTGGCGATGTCGATGCCTTGGCCAATTTCAAAGAGTTAGCACCAGGAATGCCCTTTGCCCATCCCACTGTTGAGCACTTCACGCCACTCTTCATAACTTTGGGAGCTGCAAAAATTACCGATGCGCCGCCACAAACTTTAATCGATGGCTTCTTTATGGGATTGGCCAAGCGTTCAATTCTTGTTGCCTAAATTAAGTGAAAGTCCTTGCTATCGCTTCTAAGTAGCCGTAGCCATGCAACTTATCTGGTTCAAGATAACTGCACTCAGTCCACTCATTCCAACTATTAATAGTGACTAGTTGAGGGTTGAGGCCCTTCTCGATCAGAAAGGCCTTCGCCGCCTGTAACGCGCTCTCGATTTCCGCTGGTGGATTATTGAAAATCTCTGAGTTCTCGGGGCGGTTTGAATCGCGCTTCACCGAATAGCGAATCTGGTTATCCCAGCCAATACTGACGTGAGGGAAATAAGTCGCCTCAAATTTCTCAGAGATTAAGTGCCACTCCTTGACGACATCAACCATGATCTCGGCATAATCTCGATTGAGCTTCGCAAAGTGGACGTACTGGTAATGCGTGACGCTATCAAAGCCAAGGAAGTTAGAGAGCTCATTTACTGGCATCGTCACCTTCTTACCCCGATGAGTGACTTCGAAATCCTGCAAAGTCCAGACAATTAGCTGGAGATTGAGGCCAGAAAATCCACGAGCTTTGGTACGGGCTCGGAATGATTCAATCGCAGCCTTAGCTGTATCAAGATCAGCAAAGCCCGCTAGAAAGTTAGCAATTTCATAGATCGCAAATACTGGTGCACTATCGACTTGATAATAATTAGGACGCATAAAGAACTTCTCGATGATTCGCTCGCTCATGCGTATGAATTCATCTTCCTGGACTGCACCGCGCCAAATAATGTTATCTTCGAAGTGCGCGATTCTCTTATCCCAGGTATTTCCCACGTCATGATTGGCCCACATTAAATAGAATTTCATCTGCTCGTTATTTTTGGCGCCAAGAAATCCGTTGTTCAGGCATTGCTCTAAGAATGGTCGCCCGTCGTACCAATACCAGTCGTAGATAAATGTATTAACGCCATGCTTAACTGCCTCTGAAATCTGCATCTCCATAACTTTCGGATCTGCCTCATTGCCATAACCCCAAAGTGGTTGGCGCAGTTCTGGATGCGTGCCCGTTGTTGCGTTTTTGACTGTCTGCCATTCACCATTGCCTTCAGGCCAGAAGCCACGAGTGCGCGGTTCATCTCCGGTGTAGGAGGGCCAGACATAAGCTGCAACATCCCATTGTGAATTCATTTCTCGATCTTATGGGTTGGTCGGAAATGTAAAAACCCCGCCACAGATCATCTGTGACGGGGTTTTACTATTTATTCAGAGTTATGAAATTACGAGCAACCAGATGTTGATCCGCAACCTTCGCAGACAAAGCAAGCACCGGCTGCGCGCATTTTCACGCCGCAAGTCATGCACAGTGGTGCATCAGATTTGATACCAGAGATTGACTCTAGTAATTCTGTTGATGAACCGAACTCTTTTGCTGGAGCTACTTCAATCTTTACCTCAACCGCCTTTGCTGCGGCCTTAGCAACTGGAGCTGCCACTACTGCTGCCACTGGAGCAGCAACTGCATCGGGTGTGTACTCGCCACTGTCGAGTGCGCGAGCGCGCTCTGAAGCGGTGTAGAGACCGAGAGCTGAGCGAGTATCGAAATCCAAATAATCGAGTGCAAGGCGACGGAAGATGTAATCCATCATCGACTGTGCCATACGAATATCTGCATCATCTGTCATACC
>JBAXNY010000076.1:0-5428 GCA_037133535.1 Actinomycetes bacterium | reverse complement strand
AAAGATTTGTATGAGAAAGATTTCTACAAAATCCTTGGCGTTTCTAAAAGTGCCAACGCTGATGAGATAAAGAAGAAGTACCGCACTCTCGCTCGCGAGTTGCACCCCGATAAAACACTCGGTGACAAGAAAATGGAAGATCGCTTCAAGGAAGTTTCAGAGGCTTATGACATTCTCTCTGATCAGAAAAAGCGTGCTGAATATGATGAAGCGCGTTCACTCTTTGAACGTGGCGGTTATCGCGGGCCACAAGGTGGCCAAGGCGGCGGATTTGAAGGAGATTTCAGCGATATTTTCGGTGGCGGTTCGAGCCAGGATATTTTTGCCAATCTCTTTGGTGGCGGCAATCGTGGACCTCGCAAAGGGCAAGATCTGCAGACTGAATCAACTATTACCTTTCGCGAATCAATTTTCGGTACCACTTTAGAGTTACGTCTCTCCAGTGGTAATGGAACACCGCAGAGCATTTCGGCGCGAGTTCCAGCTGGAGTTAGTGATGGCAACAAGATTCGAGTTAAAGGCAAAGGCGGCAATGGCCCGGCCGGTCCTGGTGATTTATTTATTCTCTTGCATGTCACGCCGCATCCAATTTTCTCGCGCAAAAATGAGCATGTAACTCTGACTTTGCCAATCACAATTACTGAGGCAGCACTTGGTGCAGATGTCACTGTCCCAACTGTGAGTGGTGAAGATGTGAAGTTACGCATTGCACCAGGAACTCCGAATGGTCGAGTTCTGCGCGTTAAAGGTCGCGGTGTAACCAAAGCAAACACAACTGGTGATTTACTTGTCACTGTTGAAGTGCAAGTCCCGCAGAATGTTTCTGGCAAAGCAAAGAAGGCCCTTGAAGAGTTTGCCGATGCAACATCGGGTGAAGATGTACGTGCTGAGTTCTCTAAGAAGGCGCAAATATGAGTAATGAAGATGTAACTTCAACCGATGATGTCAATGATGAAGTTGGGCTCTATGTAATTTCAGTTGCGGCTGAATTATCTGGACTGCATCCGCAGACACTTCGCCAATACGACCGGATGGGATTGGTTTCACCAGATCGCGCCAAAGGTCGTGGTCGTCGCTATTCACTGCGCGACATTGCGCTGCTGCGCACCGTCCAGCGTTTAGTTGGCGAAGGAATTAATCACGCAGGTATTAAACGGATCATTGAATTGGAATCTGCGATGGCGAATATGGCCGTTGAAGTTGCGAAGTTGCGGATTGAAGTAGATGCGCTGCTGGCTGAAAATCCGCCAAAATCCCTACCTTTGCTGCGCGACAAGAAGAAGGTAGTCGTACTTAAACAGGAGGAATAGGGCAGGTATGCTCAGCGCCATGAGCGCACGCGAGCAGTTAAAAGAGCAGATCAAGTCGAAAGCTGTTGTCCACGGGAAGGTAATTCTCTCCTCGGGCAAAGAGGCTGATTACTACGTTGATTTGCGTCGAGTCACACTCGATGCAGTGGCTGCGCCACTAGTTGGCGAAGTAATGCTCGATCTAGTTAAAGATTGGCAATTCGATGCAGTTGGTGGCTTAACACTTGGCGCAGATCCAGTTGCAACAGCGATGATGCATGTGGCTGCAAAGAGCGGGAAAGTTGTCGATTCATTTGTTGTTCGCAAAGCCGAGAAGGCACACGGTTTACAACGTCGTATTGAAGGACCAGATGTAAAAGGTCGCCGCGTTGTTGCAGTTGAAGATACTTCAACTACTGGTGGCTCAGTTCTCACTGCAGTTGAAGCGCTCAAAGAAGCCGGTGCAATTGTGGTTGGTGTTGCAGTAATTGTGGAGCGCGGTGCCAAGGATGCAATTCTTGCTGCAGGTTTGGAATATCGAACTGCATTCTCATTAGCGGATTTGGGTTTATAAAATGAGCCTTCATACAATTTCTGCTGGTGGCTATACCGCTGAAGTTCGCGAATATGGTGGCGCACTCGTTTCAATGGAGTACAACGGACGCACCATCGTCGAGCGCGATTTAGAAGGTGGCAAGCCGGCATTCTTCGGTGGCGATATTCTGGCACCATGGCCTAATCGCTTGCGCGATGGCGAATACATTTTCAATGGCAAGCGCTACCAAGCATTTGTTAATGAAGAGAAATGGAGTACTGCGCTCCACGGTTTGGTCTTTGATTTGCAATGGAAAGTTGTCGAGAAGAGTGAAAACTTTATTTCACTTGCAACAACACTCGATGCAAGTGAGGCTTACCCAACTTCGCTCGATTTTCTTGTCTCTTATGAGCTCACGAGCGATGGCTTGATTTGGACGATCCAGGCTGAAAATGTGGGGGAAGACGCTGCTCCGTATGGAGTTTCGGTGCACCCTTACCTCATCGCAGATAGCAGCGCGAGCATTAATGATTGCACGCTCTCACTTACCGCTGGTGAGTACATGACTATTGATGATCGCCATTTACCAATTGAGCTCGACAGCGTTCGCGGTGTATTTGATTTCAATGGTGGCGCAGTCATTGGTGATCGCTACATCGATGCAGCATTTAACACAGAACCAAGTCCTCGCATCGAACTCACTGCACCATCTGGTTTAGGAGTATGGATGGAGGGCGATGAGAATTCGCTCTGGGTTCAAATTCATACCGCAGATCGCGATGGCCATGTTTCTGGTCGCAAATCTTTAGCGGTAGAACCGATGACATGTGCAGCAGATGCATTTAATACTGAAGATGGACTTTTGATTATCGAACCCGGTGAATTTCATGTCATCGAGTTTCGAATCGGTTCGCTCTAACTTAAATGCTTGCGCGTTCTCATTTCGCGAATAATTTCTAGGAATACTGGAAGCAGACTGATAAAGATAATCAGACCGACGATCGGCAATAAGTATGTGTCGATCGAACCTTTGAGTTTTTCGCCAAGGATGTAACCGAGTGTGATGATGCCATCGGTCCAGAGGATTGCACCGATGATGTTCCAGATCAGAAACTCACTTGATTTGATTCGCACGACGCCGCAGAGTGGATTGATCAACGTACGCACAACTGGGACATAGCGAGCCAAGATAATTGCCTTGCCAGTTCCATATTTCTTTAACCACTTCTCGGTCTTTACAACTTGCGAGCGATTAAAGAATCGACCATCGGGGCGATCGAAAAATTTACGGCCATACCTTGCACCGAAGAAGTGGCCAAGTTGTGATCCAGCGATCGCAGCAAGGGGAGCTCCGATGAGCAGGGCGGGATAGGAGAGGGAGACGCCATTGAGGAGCGCGGCGGCGCTACCCGAGGCGGCAACCCCGGCGATAAAGAGGAGGGAGTCGCCGGGAAAGATCAGGCCGATGAGCAGGCCGGTTTCGGCAAAGAGGATCGCCAGGACCCCAGCCAGACCAAGGTCGGCGATGATGGAGTGGGCATCGAGGAGATTCACAGCCCCGACCCTACCCCGTAGCCGAGGGGGAAATAAGGGGAAATTTTGGTCATATAGGTAGGTATGTGCCTAGACTTCCCCTCGTTCATAGAACCTCAGGTTCTACCCGCCCCTTACCAACGGCCGCGATTCAAGCGCCGACGATCTCCAATGGAGGAGAAATGAGAGCAGCTAGCTCCCTCGTACACGTAACCGGTACCAACCTCAACTATGCCTACGGCGTCTTAGCGATCTCGCTAATTGCACTAGCCGTTGCCTATGGCCTTCGCGCGCAGGTCCTCGCCGCCGATGAAGGAACTGAAAAGATGAAGGAAATTGCAGAGGCAGTTCAGGAAGGTGCCGCGGCTTACCTCGCGCGCCAGTTCCGCACCCTCTCTTACTTCGTCGCCATTGTCTTTGTTCTCCTCTTTGCCCTGCCTGGTACATCTGACATCCGCATCGGCCGTTCGGTCTTCTTTTTGATTGGTGCAGCATTTAGCGCACTCGTTGGTTACAACGGTATGTGGCTTGCAGTTCGCGCAAACGTGCGTGTTGCAGAAGCTGCGCGTCAAAAGTCATCAGAGCGTGCAGTGCAGATTGCATTCCGCACCGGTGGCGTTGTCGGTATGACAACGGTTGGTCTTGGCTTAGTTGGTGCATCCCTTGTCGTGATTATCTATCGCGAGAATGCGCCATCTGTTCTTGAAGGTTTTGGTTTTGGTGCTGCGATGCTCGCGATGTTCATGCGCGTGGGTGGCGGTATCTTCACCAAGGCAGCAGATGTCGGCGCTGACTTAGTTGGAAAAGTTGAGAAGAATATTCCAGAAGATGACCCACGTAATGCTGCAACTATTGCAGATAACGTCGGTGACAATGTTGGTGACTGTGCTGGTATGGCCGCTGACTTATTCGAGTCATACGCTGTAACACTTGTTGCTGCCCTCATTCTCGGTAAAGCTGGATTTGGTGACAGTGGTTTGATTTATCCACTCATCGTTCCTGCTATTGGAACTATCACTGCGGTTCTTGGCATCTTCCTTACTCGCTTGCGTAAGAGCGATAAGAGTGCGATGACTGCAATCAATCGTTCATTCTTTACATCTGCAATTATCAGCGCGGTACTTACTGGTCTTGCCACATTTACTTATCTTCCAAGTAGCTTCAACATGTTGCCAGGTCTCTCACCTGAGGTAGTTGCAGCCGCTGGCTCAACAAATCCACGCATTCTTGCGCTTGGTTCGGTAATTATCGGCATCGTTCTTGCCGCAGCAATTCAATTGCTTACTGGCTACTTCACTGAAGTTGGCAAGCGTCCAGTTAATGATGTTGCAGCATCCTCACAAACTGGTGCCGCAACAGTCATTCTCTCCGGTATCTCAATTGGTTTTGAGTCAGCTGTTTACTCAGCAATCTTGATCGCATCTGCAGTATTTGGTGCATTCCTTCTAGGTGGCGGCAACATTGTGCTCTCACTTCTTGCAATCTCACTTGCCGGAACTGGTCTGCTTACAACTGTTGGTGTCATCGTTGCTATGGATACCTTCGGTCCAATCTCTGACAACGCACAAGGCATTGCAGAAATGTCGGGTGATGTTAAGGGTGAAGGCGCAAAGATCCTTACAAGTTTGGATGCAGTTGGTAACACCACAAAGGCGATCACTAAGGGAATTGCAATCGCAACTGCAGTACTTGCTGCGACTGCGCTCTTTGGTGCATTTACCGATGCAATCAAGAAGGCAGTTGAAGATGCTGGACAGAGTGCAGCAAATCTTGCTTCGCAATACCAAGGCATTCTCGATGTTGCCAACCCACGTAACTTGGTTGGTCTCATCATCGGTGCAGCGGTTGTCTTCCTCTTCTCTGGCCTCGCAGTTAATGCAGTGTCACGTGCAGCTGGTGCAGTTGTGATGGAAGTTCGTAATCAATTTAAGATGCACCCAGGAATCATGTTAGGAACTGAGAAGCCTGAGTACGGTCGCGTTGTTGACATCTGTACTCGCGATTCACTCCGCGAACTTGCAACACCTGGTCTGCTCGCTGTTATGGCACCGATCGCAGTTGGTTTCGGTCT
>JBAXNY010000075.1:0-5514 GCA_037133535.1 Actinomycetes bacterium | reverse complement strand
TATCAGTCCTTGGTGATGGCGCCGAAGTTCTTCTTAAGATTTCCGGAAGCGAACTCGAACGCACCACTTATACCCGCCCACTCGATCTGATTGAGATTCCCGATTCTCATTTCATCGTCTTGGCCGATTATGTAACAGTGGAAGATGGAACTGGCTTGGTTCACCAATCCCCCGCATTCGGCGCCGATGATTTACAAGTCTGCCGTCGCTACGGCCTACCGGTTGTGAATCCGATTGCACCCGATGGAACATTCTTAGCGACAACGCCACTAGTGGGCGGTCTCTTCTTTAAGGATGCTGACAAAACTTTGGTAAAAGAGTTGAAAGCTCGCGGCGTTCTCTTTAAGCATCTGCCATACGAGCACCCATATCCTCATTGCTGGCGCTGCCACACTGCTCTGATTTATTACGCGCAACCATCCTGGTACATCAGAACAACCTCAATTAAGGATGCACTGCTGCGCGAAAATGAGCAGACCAATTGGTATCCCGAAACTATTAAGAATGGTCGCTACGGCGATTGGCTCAATAACAACATTGACTGGGCGCTCTCCCGCAATCGTTACTGGGGTACACCGCTACCAATTTGGCGCTGCGAAAATAAACATGAGATCTGCATTGGCTCCCTGGCTGAACTTGGCGCGCTAGCCGGTAAAGAACTCTCCAATCTTGATCCCCACCGCCCCTTTGTTGATGATGTGAGCTTTGCTTGTAAGGAATGTGCAGCAACCATGCAACGCGTTCCAGAAGTTATTGATTGTTGGTATGACTCCGGTGCAATGCCCTTTGCCCAATGGGGTTACCCACATAAGCCTGGTTCAGTAGAGAAATTCAAAGCGGCATACCCGGCCGACTTTATTTCAGAGGCGATCGACCAGACACGTGGTTGGTTCTATACCTTGATGACAATTGGCACATTGGTCTTTGATCAGAGCTCTTACAAGAACGTGCTCTGCCTCGGCCACATCTTGGATAAAGATGGCCGCAAGATGAGTAAGCATTTAGGAAATGTTTTAGAACCAATGGCGCTCATGGATCAACATGGCGCCGATGCAGTGCGCTGGTACATGTTGGCGGCAGGTTCACCATGGGCCGCCCGTCGAATTGGCCATGATGCAATTAGCGATGTAGTGCGTAAAACACTTCTGACTTTCTGGAATACCGTTTCCTTCCATTCGCTCTACGCCAATGCTGCACAGTTTGATCTCACCTCCGCTCCAACCGTTAAAGATCGACCACTTATGGATCGTTGGATTCTCTCTGAACTACAGAGCCTGGTCTTGGAAGTAGATAGCGCCCTCGGGGAATTCGATTCGCAACGAGCTGGAAAATCACTTGCGACATTTATCGATGATCTATCGAATTGGTATGTAAGGCGCTCACGTCGTCGCTTCTGGGATGGCGATGCTGCCGCCCTTGCCACACTTCATGAATCGATTAAAACTCTCTCCTTACTTCTTGCTCCGATGGTGCCATTTATTTCAGAGCATGTATGGCAAGAGTTAATTCGCCCGGCAGAGCAGACCGTCGCAAGTTCAATTCACTTGGCCGATTTCCCGATCGCAAATAGCGCAATTATCGATAGCACTCTGGCTAACCAGGTTGCACTCACTCGTCGAATTGTTGAACTCGGTCGCGCCGCCCGTGCTGAATCTGGCGTAAAGATCCGCCAACCTCTGCAGCGTGCACTGATCTCGGCCAATGGTTGGGCGCAACTGCCTGCGGCTATGAAGGAGCAGATTGCAGATGAGCTCAATGTCTTTGATCTCGATGACATTGCTGGTGCAGATGGCGACTTGGTCGATGTTTCGGTTAAAGCAAATTTCCGATCACTAGGTGCGAAATTTGGCGGCCAAGTACAAGCCATTGCAAAAGCCATTGCCGATGTCGCTCCCACCGAACTCGTGGCCAAATTGCGTGCGACAAATAGTTACGCACTCAGCCATGATGGCAACACCTATGAGATCGAATTCTCTGACCTAGTAATTACTGAAATTCCCAAGAGCGGCTGGACTGTGGCAAGTCACGAAGGTGAAAGCGTTGCGCTAGATCTTGCAATGACTCCAGCCTTGATCGCTGCAGGAACAGTGCGCGAAGTAATCCGGGCACTTCAAGAGCAACGCAAGAGTGATGGCTTTGATATCTCAGATCGCATCTCTGTGAAGTGGAATGGTGATGAGGCCACTGCCGCGGCAGTCCATGGCGCACTCGATCACATTAAGAATGAAGTCTTAGCACTTTCGATGGAGCGCGATAGCAGCATTGCACTTGATGGCGAGCTTGGCTGGGGCGCGAAATTGGCGAAGGCGTAAAACTACAAGCGGGCCGCAAGTGGCATAAAGATAATTTGAATCGAGAAGAAGAGCACTAAGAATGACATATCTAAACTCACGCTTCCGATACGCAGTGGTGGGATAAAACGACGTAGGAAATTGAGTGGCTTATCTGTCACTGCGTAAATTGCTTCAGCTAAAAATAAAAGAAAGCCCTGTGGTTTCCAGTTGCGTGAAAACATTCTGATGTAATCGAGAATCAGACGGCCCAAGAGTGCAAAGAGAAATATTTGTAAGAGCGAAACGAGTATGGCGCCGAGATGCAACATGATTAACTTTGATTAAAGAAGCTGGCCTCTGCTGCTGCTGATTTATCTTCATTGCTCACACTGATGTTTGCAGGTGAGAGAAGAAATACTTTAGAGGTTACGCGCTCGATCTTTCCATTGTGACCAAAAACTAAACCACTTGCGAAATCGATAATGCGACGACGCTCTGCATCATCCATATCAGTGAGATTCATAATTACTGGATTGCCCTCGCGATAGTGCTCGCCCACTGTGCGCGCTTCACTATAGAAACGAGGATGCAAGGTAATGATGCGATCGAGAACTGGAACTTCTAATTGCACCGCTTGTGGTGTGGTTGGTGCAGAATAATTTGAGGTAGATGGCGTAACTGAGAGACGTGGTTCGCGAGTCTTGATCTTTACATCAGGTGTGCGTACTCGCTCGCGGACTGGTGCAACAACTTCAGCATCGAATTCTGGGTCATCCATCAGACCGAGGTAATTTGCGACGCGACGTAATGAGTTAGCCATAGTGAAAGGTTACTCGTGAGGGCTACGGGAACCGAGGATTGAAGTACCGATTCGGATGTGTGTCGCTCCATGTCGAATTGCACTCTCAAAGTCATTGCTCATGCCCATAGAGAGCGAAGTGGCTGAGGGATAAACGGTGAGAAAAGCCTTATGAACCGCTGCTATTTCTGCCATTGCCCCATCGGGATCTCGACTTACAGGTGGCACGCACATCAACCCCAGCAGCTCCAAAGTCGGACTCGCTGCCACCAATCTCCCCAATCCGGCAAGTTCTTTTGCCGCTATGCCACCCCGACCTTCGGTGCCATCGAGTGAGAGTTGGAGGAATACTCCCAAGGTGCGCTCTTTTGCTCTGCGCCATGCAAAACTTTCGATCTGCTCCTGGCTATCGATGGAGTGAACTACATCGGCCCACTGGGCAATTGATTTAATTTTATTACTCTGAATCTGCCCCTGAAAATGCCAGGTTCCTTTTACTAACTCTGATTTCTCCGCACCTTCACGATCGCGATTTTCGCCAAAATTGCGCTGACCTAGTGCGGCAAGAATGTTGGCATCGCTGGCTGGAAAATTCTTAGTCACGCAGATCAAGATAATTTCCGAGCGATCGCGTCCGGCTTGTGCAGCAGCAGTAATGATTCGCGCTTCAACCAGAGCCAAGTTTGCTTCTAACTCCTGCGTTCTTGCCACGATGCTCATAAGGTGATTATCCCTGCCTGGCGACCAGTTACGCGAACTCTGCGATAGGAGAAGTAGCGTTCATCTTCCAAAGTACAGGCAGCCTTATTTTCAAGCTCCACTCCCACTGCGGCCAATTGCACTTGTAGGCCGCGTGGCAAATCCAACGCCAATGTGTCCCTCTTAGTTCTTGCAGCGCTCTCTGGAATTTGGCGCGTTACCTCGTTATAAGTGCTCTCATCTACTTCATAACAGTTGCCACAGATCGATGGCCCCATCACTGCCAAAATCTTTGACTCAGTCAGAGAGCGCATTGCGGTAATAGTCTTAAGAGCGACTTCATTGGCTAACCCGCGTCGTCCAACATGCACAGCTGCGATAACACTCTCACTCTCATCCCAGAGGAGAAGTGGGATGCAATCGGCCACCAACACAACAAGCGATAGAGCTTTTGCAGTTGTAATAAGTGCATCTGCCTCTGGCGCTGGTGAGTTAGCACCAACTTGCACCACAGTATTGCCGTGCACTTGGCTCATAAAAGCAAGGTGCGGAAACTCTCTGGCAACTAAGGCGCGATTGCTCGCGACAACTTCAGCATCATCTCCGACATGAAGGGCTAAATTTCCACGATCAAAGGGGGCGCTACTGAAGCCCGCTAAACGATCGGTAAATGTGAAGCGCACGCCTATGGCTTTTATTACTTCATGAAATCTGGCACGTCGAGTTCATCCTCGGCGACCAGTTCTTCAAAGCGCACACGGCGATAAGTTCCGCCACTCTCCGATTCATCTGAATGCTCCAACGCAACAGCGAGCGGATCATTAGAGGCAACTGGATTGGCATTACCAGAAATCGATGCTGCATCAATGACTGGCATGGCAATACGACGTGGTTCGCCACCATTGAAGCCAGCCGCAATGACGGTGATGCGAACTTCATCACCGAGTGCATCATCAATCACAGTTCCAAAGATAATCTTTGCAGTGGGATCTGCTGCAGCTTGTACCAATTCGCATGCCTCATTGACTTCAAAGAGGCCAAGATCAGAGCCACCGGCAATGGAGAGAAGAACTCCCATTGCCCCATCGATAGATGCTTCAAGCAGTGGGCTAGAGATCGCCAACTCAGCTGCACGGATCGCGCGGTTCTCGCCACGTGCTGAACCAATTCCCATCAGAGCAGAACCGGCGCCAGCCATAATCGATTTAACGTCGGCAAAATCAAGATTGATTAATCCAGGTTGGGTGATTAATTCGGTAATGCCTTGTACGCCCGAGAGGAGAACTTGATCTGCGCTCTTGAAGGCATCCATAAATGAGATGTTGCGATCAGAGATAGCGAGCAAGCGATCGTTAGGAATAACAATCAAGGTATCTACTTCACTGCGAAGTGCTTCGATTCCTTCTTCTGCTTGTGCGGCACGAATCTTTCCTTCAAATGCAAATGGTCGAGTCACAACGCCAACTGTGAGTGCACCAAGATCTCGTGCAATCTTTGCAACAACTGGTGCGCCACCAGTTCCGGTGCCACCGCCTTCACCTGCTGTTACGAAAACCATATCCGCACCACGAAGTGCTTCTTCAATTTCATCGATGTGATCGAGAGCGGCAGCTTTACCAACATCGGGCGATGCCCCTGCACCGAGTCCGCGAGTGATCTTGCGACCAATATCTAATTTCACATCTGCATCACTCATAATTAAATCTTGTGTGTCAGTGTTAATTGCAATGAACTCAACGCCCT